>CAIMDR010000541.1 GCA_903839795.1 uncultured Methylococcaceae bacterium
AAAATGGAATAATCTTACTTTCTTTCTGGACATTATTCGGCGCTGTTAGGTGGATACTTTTCAACGCTGATTGACAAGCCGGGACAGATAATTTTCCGGGAACGCCGAGCCCTGGCTCGACACTCATCGTTATCACAAGTATTCAAGTAACCGTCATATACCCGCCGGGAAGTCGGTATCCAGTACCAGGGATGGTAATTTTAAATACGTCCCTGTAGCCTGGATTCCGGCAATCCATGCCGGAATGACGAGCTTTGTGACATTTGTGTATAACGATGAGAGCTCGGCACGGGATAGTCAAACTGATTACTGATTATTGGTGACTACGCCGAGCTGGGGCTCAGCGTTCCCGGAATCAATAGCCCCGTTTTATTTATAGGTCTCGCTTTTTGTGGTAACCCTGTTTTCTGGTGATTTTTCGTCTGCTTCTGGACTAAGGCCAGATTCTTGATGGCTTGGCGAATAACGTTAGGGTAATGAGGAGTTACTTTTTTTAAGGCAAAAAAAAGGCCGTATCTCAAAAAGTCCGGCCTTTTTATTTAAGCAGCTGCTAAAGGGTTTAAGCGATAGCTTTTACTTTTGAATTCAGTCTGCTCTTGCCGCGTGCGGCTTTATTCTTGTGAATAATGCCTTTATTTACTGCGGAATCAATAATGGGTACAACAATTTGATAGGCGGCTTGCGCTTTCTCTTTGTCGCCTGCGTTAACGGCGGCAATTACTTTTTTTACAAAGGTACGTAAGTTGCTACGTTGTCCGGCGTTGCGAATACGGCTTTTTTCCGCTTGTTTCGCGCGCTTTTTAGCTTGTGCTGTATTAGCCATAGTGTCTCGATGCGTTTATGAATGAGTTAAATAGCCCTGCATTATCTTTTTAAATGGTATTATTGTCAACACAAACGTTATGTAAAGGGAGAGACCTTGAGCCGCCAGCTTTTTAAATCAACTGCCATTGTGGGCAGTATGACGCTTATTTCCCGTATTCTGGGGTTTGTGCGTGATATGTTAATTGCACGAATTTTTGGTGTCGATGTTGCAACCGATGCTTTTTTTGTGGCTTTTAAAATACCTAATTTTTTACGACGCTTATTCGCAGAAGGCGCGTTTGCCCATGCTTTTGTGCCGGTGTTGGCGGATTACAAAGAACAGGGAAGTAAAGCCGCGTTAAAGTTGTTTGTCGATAGAACGGCGGGAACACTGGCGGTTGTATTACTGTTGATGACATTAATAGGTATGGTGGCTGCGCCTTTGCTTATTTTGTTATTGGCACCCGGTTTTGCATGGCAAGGTACGCAGCACGAATTGGCTGTGCTGATGCTAAAAATCACCTTTCCCTATTTGCTTTTTATTGGCTTGGTCGCTTTTGCCGGCGGCATTTTAAATGCGCATGGCAAGTTTGCTGTTCCGGCCTTAACCCCTGTTTTTTTGAATATTTGCATGATTGCCGCAGCAATCTGGCTGGCTCCCTTGATGGATGAGCCGGTTGTAGCCTTGGCGTGGGGTGTTTTTGCAGCGGGTGTCGTGCAATTGTTGTTTCAGATTCCGGCGTTAATGCATCTGGGGTTGATGCCACGGTTTAGAATGGGGTATAACGACCCCGGTGTAAAAAAGATTATTGGCCTCATGTTGCCCGCTATTTTTAGCGTATCTGTCACCCAGATTAATTTGTTGCTGGATACTCTGATTGCCTCGTTTTTAGCGGTAGGTAGTGTCTCCTGGCTTTATTATTCGGATCGTTTGGTAGAGTTTCCGGTGGGAATATTGGGGCTTGCACTGGGAACAGTGATTTTACCCGGTTTGGCAAAAAATCATGCGGCGGAAGATACGGAGGCGTTTTCAAATTCATTGGATTGGGGTTTGCGTCTGGTTTTTTTGATAGGTATGCCGGCGACAATTGGCTTGCTGTTGCTGGCTGAACCGATGTTATCAACGCTGTTTCAGTATAATGAATTTAGCTTGCAAGATGTGCATTATGCAGGACTTAGCTTAAGAGCTTACTCGCTTGGTTTGTTGGGTTATATCTTGATTAAAGTGCTGGTGCCGGGATTTACTGCGCGTCAGGATATGAAAACGCCCGTTCGCTATGGCTTTTACGCTATGATAGTCAGCCTGGTTTTAAATGGTGTGCTGGTTTTTCCTTTGGCTCATGCAGGGTTGGCTTTGGCTACCTCGCTGGGCGCTTTTTTTAATGCAGTTTTACTGCTGAAAAAGTTATGGCAAGAAAAAGTCTATCAACCTGTCAGTGGGTGGGGGCTGTTTGTTACCCGCGTGTTGCTGGCGAGTGCCGCGATGTCTGCCGCCTTGTATTTTTGGGTTGACGCGAGCTGGTGGAATCAGTGGAGTTCGGGTGAGCGGGTTATAAACTTGCTTAAGTGGATATTGATAGGGCTCGTTATTTACACGGTGACATTAGTGCTGACGGGTTTACGCTTACGACATTTGACAGTGGTAAAAGGCAAAGGCGAGAATAAAGTTTAGTGGGGTATTTTAAGCGCGGACAAACGGTGTTATCGATTGTAATCTATTGATGACTGCCCCGTTTAACCGTTTCACATGATAGAATAAAAGTTTTTGTATTATCAAAAGGATCATGCATTTAATTAGAGGATTATCCCATTTAGAGCCGTTTAAAAGCGGTTGCGTACTGTCCATAGGTAATTTTGACGGCTTGCATTTAGGCCATCGGGCGGTGATAAAGAAACTGGCTGAACGCGGTGAAGCACTTGGGTTACCGGTAGTGATTATGACTTTTGAGCCGCAGCCCCTGGAATATTTTCTGGGCGATAATGCGCCTTCGCGCTTGATGTGTTTGCGTGAAAAAGTCATTGAGTTTAACAAGTTACCGGTTGATAACTTATTAATGGTGCGCTTTAATCGCTATTTTGCCAACTGTGATGCCGAGCAGTTTATTGATGATATTTTAATCAATAAATTAAACGTCAAGCATCTCGTGATCGGGGATGATTTTCATTTTGGCAAAGCAAGGCGGGGTAATTTTGCCATGCTGAAGGAAAAGGGCAAGCTCTACGGTTTTAGTGTTGAAGATACCGGTTCCTGCCAAATAGCGGGACTGCGTATCAGTAGCACCCTTATCAGGGATGCGCTGGGTGCGAGTGATTTGATTCAGGCCGAAAAATTGTTGGGACACTGTTATTCGGTGTGTGGACGGGTGGCTCATGGTGAAAAACTCGGCCGGACGATTGGCTATCCTACGGCCAATATAAAAATGTTTAGAAAAAATACGCCTGTTAACGGCGTATTTGCCGTTACCATGACGGGAATTGATGGTTTGGAATTGGAAGGCGTGGCTAATGTAGGCACAAGGCCCACGGTTGATGGCGGTTCCAAAGTGGTGCTTGAAACTTATTTATTCGATTTTGATAAGGAAATCTACGGACGTTATGTGGAAGTGCGTTTTAAACAAAAAATCAGGGACGAAATACGTTTTCAATCGTTGGAACAACTGAAAGCCCGGATCAAAAAAGATGTGACTGAGGCTAAAAATATTTTTGTACAGAGTAAGAAGGTGGGCAGGCAATGAATCAGACAACACACGTTAATGAGATATTAAACAGTATTTCTAATTTATCTTTAGATGAGCAAAGTTATATTGCTGATATTGTTAATCATCGTCTCCATGAAATGCAAAGAAACCGGCTTATTGACAGGGCTGGGGAAGCTGAATTAACGTTCACCCGGAAGCAGGTCATGACGGGTAGCGTAGATGATCTTTTTGCGGCAATTACAAATGATTGAATTGTAACTATTCAGTCCCCCTCTTTGAAAAAGAGGGGTTAGGGGAGATTTTATTAGATAAATCCCCCTCAATCCCCCTTTTTCAAAGGGGGAGGTGAATACTTACATTGAATTTCGTCTAGTTCCCACGCTCCAGCGTCACTGCCCACAGTTAAGCATTGTAGGAGCGGGCCATGCCCGCGATGAAGAAGCTAAAGATAAGCATTGCAGCCAAAATATCGCGGGCATGGCCGGCTCCTACGGTGTTATTGTACTTAACTTAATGGCAGTGACGCTCCAGCGTGGGAACGATAGTGCGGGGGTTATTTATTGCGAGTTACCTAACAAAGTATTGTTGATTGCTATCGGTACGCACGATGACGTTTATTAAAAAATGAAAGCCCGGATCGAAAAAGATGTCGCCGTGGCTAAAAATATTTTTGCTGAGATTAAAAATTATGACAATGGATTATAAAAAAACACTAAATTTACCTAATACCGCTTTCCCCATGAAAGGCAATCTGGCGCAACGCGAGCCGGAGCGGTTAAAAAAATGGAACGAAGCCGACTTGTATCATAAAATCAGGCAAGCCTTTACCGGGCGTCCGAAGTTTATCCTGCATGACGGCCCTCCTTATGCCAATGGCGAGATTCATATCGGTCATGCGGTTAATAAGGTCTTAAAAGACATTATTGTTAAATCAAAAACCTTGAGCGGTTTTGACGCGCCTTATGTGCCCGGTTGGGATTGTCACGGTTTGCCTATTGAATTGATGGTGGAAAAGAAAATCGGTAAAGCCGGCGTTAAAGTATCACCTGCCGTTTTTCGCAAAGCCTGCCGTGAATACGCGGGCAAGCAAGTCAATATACAAAAAGAAGCGTTTGTCCGCTTGGGTATTTTAGGTGATTGGGATAATCCCTACTTAACCATGGATTATGCTTTTGAAGCGAACATCGTGCGTTCGTTAGGAAAAATTACCCAAAAAGGTCATGTTGTCGCCGGTGCCAAACCTGTACACTGGTGTACCGATTGCGGTTCTGCCTTGGCTGAAGCCGAAGTTGAATATGAAGACAAACATTCGCCCGCCATCGATGTGCGTTTTCAGGTCGTTGATGAGGACGGTTTTATGGGCTTGTGCCATCATGCGCCCGAGCATGAAGGGCGAGGCGTGTTATCGGTCGTCATTTGGACGACAACACCCTGGACGTTGCCTGCCAATCAGGGGGT
>CAIMDR010000542.1 GCA_903839795.1 uncultured Methylococcaceae bacterium
CCTGTTCGGCATCCGTGCCTTGCAATCGCTGTCGGTCGATGCGTTTCCCGATGTCACCAACGTGCAGGTTCAAATTGCCACTGAATCCTCAGGGCGCTCACCGGAAGAGGTCGAACGTTTTATTACGGTGCCGTTGGAAATTGCCATGACGGGTCTGCCAGGCCTGACGGAAATGCGCTCATTAAACAAAAACGGCCTTTCCCTTATAACGCTGGTATTTACAGACGATACCGATGTTTATTTCGCCAGACAATTGGTCATGGAGCGTTTAATAGAGGTCAGCCACAACATGCCTGACGGAATCAATCCAATATTAGGCCCGGTCTCCACAGGACTGGGTGAAGTATATCAATACACGCTGGATAAAGCCGATGATGGACAGCAGGTATTGACACCGGAAGAGCTGATGCGTCGCCGTGAAACCCAGGATTGGGTGGTGCGCCCCTTGTTGCGTGGCATACAGGGGGTTGCTGAAATCAACTCACAGGGCGGTTATAACAAGCAATATCAAGTACTGATCAATCCTGATCGCATGGCCCATTATCAGATTACTTTGGATGAAGTCTTTAATGCGCTCATTCGTAATAACGCCAACAGTGGCGGCGGTGTTTTACCCCATTATGCCGAGCAATATTTGATTCGGGGCGTGGGTTTAATTCGTGATGTGACTGACATTGATAATATCGTACTCAAAGAAGAAAACAGCGTCCCCATTCATATTCACGATGTCGCCGAGGTAAAAATAGGTCACGAAGTACGGGTTGGCGCGGTGATAAAAAACGGTTATACCGAATCGGTTGGGGGCATTGTGATGATGCTGCGCGGCGGTAATGCCAAAGCCGTTGTTAGTCGCGTTAAAGCCCGCGTTCAGGAAATTAATGACCAGCACATGCTGCCGGACAACCTGAAAATTGTCCCCTACTATGACCGTAGCGAATTGGTCGATGCAGCGCTACATACTGTCACCAAGGTTCTGCTTGAAGGTATTGCACTGGTGGTTATCACCCTGCTGCTGTTTCTCGGTGACATTCGTTCCAGTATCATTGTTGTCAGCACCTTGGTGGTTACGCCACTGGCCACTTTTATCGTGATGAACCAGTTGGGTATTTCTGCCAACTTGATGTCGCTAGGTGGATTGGCTATTGCCATCGGACTGATTGTCGATGGCTCCGTTGTCGTGGTCGAAAATGCTTTCAGTTTGCTAACCGAGCGTAAAGGCAGTACCACCAGTCGAATAAAAGTGGTTATGACGGCTGCTCAGGAAGTTGCCACACCGGTGTTATTTGGCGTGGGCATTATCGTGCTGGTGTTTCTGCCGCTGATGACACTGCAAGGGATGGAAGGCAAGATGTTTGCACCGCTGGCTTATACCATAGCGATTGCCTTGCTGATTTCACTGGTTTTGTCGCTGACCTTAACGCCGGTCTTATGCTCTTTTCTGTTACAGGGGCACGATACAAAAGAACACGATACACGTATTATCGCCTTTATGAAGCGCCCCTATCTGAAGCTGCTGGATTTGTCCCTGCAAAAAAGCAAGACAGTGGTTTTTGTGGCGACCAGTTTGTTTATTGGCGCACTGGCATTGCTGCCTCTTTTGGGTAGTGCTTTTATTCCTGAAATGAAGGAAGGCTCTATTGTTCCGGCAATCAACCGGATGCCGAATATATCATTGCAAGAAGGCATCAAGATGGAAATGGACGCCATGCGCATGGTAATGGATATTCCGGGTGTCAGTCTGGCCGTTACCAATATCGGTCGGGGAGAAAGTCCGGCAGACTCGCAAAGTCAGAACGAATCAACACCCATCGTCAGTTTGAAGCCAAGGAATGAATGGCCGGAAGGTTGGACTCAGGACACTATTGCCGATGCGATCCGCGATAAATTGACTAAAAATTTACCTGGCATACAAGTCATCATGGCGCAACCAATTTCAGATCGTGTCGATGAAATGCTGACTGGCGTTCGTTCAGATCTGGCGGTGAAAGTATTCGGCGATGATCTGGAGCAGTTAAAAACAACCGCGAATGATATTGCCCGCGTGGCAGGAACTATCAAAGGTGCTCAGGATATTCGGGTAGAGCGACTCACTGGCCAACAATATTTATCAATTACTGTCAACCGTGAAGCCACTGCCAGACACGGGATTAATGCCTCGGATATTCATGATGTCATTGAAACCGCTATCGGGGGCAAGAAAGCAACCGACATTTATGAAGGTGAGCGACGTTTCTCGGCCGCCGTGCGCTTGCCGGAGGATTTTCGCAACAGCATAGAAGCGATTGATGCTATTTTGCTCACGTCTCCAAACGGAGCACGTATACCGCTGGGCGATTTGGCGAACATTGGCCTGAATGACGGGCCATCCCAGATAAGCAGGGAAATGGGTAAACGTCGTATTGTTATTGGTATTAACGTCAGGGATAGAGACTTGGGCAGTTTTGTGGCAGAGCTGCAAAAAACGGTTTCCAGCCAGATTAAACTGCCGGAAGCCTATTATCTGGAATGGGGCGGACAATTTCAGAACATGGAGCGGGCTTTGGGACATCTTAAAATAATCATCCCTATTACTATCGGTGCGATTTTCTTTGTGCTGTTTATGCTCTTTAACTCACTACGCTTTGCCGCACTGATTATTCTGGTATTGCCGTTTGCCTCTATAGGCGGCGTGGTCGCTTTGTTTGTTACCGGCGAATATCTTTCAGTACCGGCCTCGGTCGGGTTTATTGCCTTGTGGGGAATCGCTGTATTAAATGGTGTGGTATTGGTTTCTTATATCCGCAATCTTCGCAACAACGGACTTAGCCAGATACAGGCTATTCGCCAAGGTTGTGCGCAACGCTTTCGCCCGGTCATGATGACCGCCACTGTCGCGCTACTGGGACTGGTGCCTTTCTTGTTCGCCACCGGTCCCGGTTCAGAAGTTCAGCGACCGCTGGCTATTGTTGTTATTGGTGGACTGATTACCTCAACGTTATTGACACTGATTATGTTGCCAACACTTTACCACTGGTTTGAGGAAAAACGCTAAACTGTTTTTTTACAACCCAAACTATTTTTTAGCAGACAAAAGGACATTACAGGAATGATGAGTCATCGATTATCAACACTTAAGGATCACGATTTCAGTGTATGGGCTAACTTAAAATACGATATTCCGGCGAGTATTTCGGTCTTTCTGATCTCCATTCCACTCTCGTTAGGTATCGCTCTGGCATCCGGTGTACCGCTGTTTTCGGGATTGATTACTGGTATTGTCGGGGGCGTTATCGTCGCCCCGTTAAGTGGCTCATCACTGGGCATTAGTGGTGCCTCGGCGGGGCTTGCCGTTATTGTGCTCAATGCCGTTCAAGAACTAGGCTTTAATGCTTTTTTACTGGTCGTAGTGATGGCCGGTGTGTTTCAGCTTCTTATGGGTTTGGCAAAAGCGGGGGTTATTGCTTATTACTTTCCCTCTTCCGTTATTAACGGAATACTGTCCGGGATAGGTATTATTATTTTTCTAAAGCAAATCCCACACGCTCTGGGGTATGACCAGGATTACGAAGGTGATTTTAGCTTTTTTCAAGCGGATAATTATTCTTCCTTTTCAGAATTGTCACACATGCTGGCGTTTATTTCACCGGGTTCAGTTTTTATTGCTCTCACATCCCTGTTGTTTCTCATTTTATGGGATCAGCCGTTCATGAAAAAACACCGCTTTTTTCAGTTGTTCAACAGTGTGTTAATGGCGGTTATCGCTGGGATACTCACCAATCAACTCCTGCAAAAATTTTCTCCCGAATTTGCGCTTGGCGGTGCTCACCTGGTCATGATTCCGGTCTTTCAAAAGGCTACTGATGTGTTGGGTCAGTTGTATTTTCCTGATTTTTCCCAGCTTGCCAATCCTAAAATTTATTTGGCCGCCCTCACCTTGGCGCTGGTAGCCAGCTTGGAATCGTTACTTTCTGTAGAAGCGGTTGATAAATTAGATCCGTATAAAAGAGTGACACCGTCCAACCGGGAACTGATAGCGCAAGGTATCGGTAATATCAGTTCAGGGTTGATTGGCGGCTTGCCGTTGACCCAAGTCATTGTGCGTAGCTCCATTAACATCCAATCCGGTGCAAGAACCAAGACTTCTGCTTTTATCCGTGGCCTGCTACTGCTGTTTGCCGTTATGCTGATCCCCAGCCTGTTAAATAAAATCCCCTTGGCGAGTCTGGCGGCCATTCTGCTGGTTGTTGGCTATAAACTGGCCAAGCCTGACGTCTTTAAAACCATGTACAAAGCCGGCATGTATCATTTCATCCCGTTCTGCGCGACTATTTTAGGCCTGGTTTTTACCGATATGCTGATAGGAATCACTATTGGCTTAACTACCGCTGTGTTTTCGATATTACTGGAAAATTATAAAAGCGCTTTTTATTTTAATGAAACCTTTATGGGTAATAAAACCATTATTCGCTTGTCTGAACATGTCTCTTTTTTAAATAAAGCCAATATTCTGAAAACCTTTGAACAATTACCCGAAAATGCAGAAGTCGTTATTGATGCGACCCGCTCAAAATATATCGATTACGATGTCTACGAAATTATTCAAAACTTTAAAATAGAAGCCAAGCTTAAAAACATTAAACTGACCCTTGAAAACCTTCGCGGCTATGGCGTGCTTGAGCCTGTCGAGAATGCACGTGCGTTAACCTACGACACACAACAAGCATTAACCCCGTCGGCAGTATTATCGATACTGAAAGAAGGCAATGCACATTTTGTAAATAATTTAAACGCCAACCGTAATTTACTGGAACAGGTTAATGATACCCGGCAAGGTCAATTTCCCATTGCCATCATCCTGAGCTGCATGGATTCACGTACGTCTGTGGAACTGATTTTTGACCAAGGCTTGGGGGATGTATTTAGCACGCGGATAGCCGGTAATATTATCAACGACGATATTCTGGGCAGTATGGAATTTGCCTGTAAGCTGGCCGGTTCAAAATTGATTGTCGTGTTGGGGCATTCGCATTGTGGCGCAATTAAAGGCGCTTGCGCAAAGGTAGATCTGGATCATTTAACAGGTCTGTTACAGAAAATTAAACCGGCTGTCGATGCCGTCAATGCAGAAGAGTCGGGAGAATTAACCACTATTAACAACAGCTTTGTGCAAAAAGTGGCCGATAAAAATGTGCAACTGGCGGTCAAGCAGATCAGAAGTAAAAGCCCTTTGCTGGATGCCATGGAAAAAAACGGAGACATTGGCATCGTCGGCGGAATGTACGACATTGAAACCGGAAAAGTAAAATTTTATGCGGATATTTAAGAGCAGAGTATAGGGTAGCGATGCAATTTCAACGTTAACTATAGACTTTCATAAATTAAATTTCCAATTCGCGTCGCTGTAAACTTATACAGATAACATTCATTGAAGGGATGGTATCTGTCGACATGGAAATTATTTATCTGAAAATGTATAATATTGCATTTTTTAATGGGTATTCCTTTACTTTTTGTAAGTATTTAATCTTTGTGTTAGTCTGTTCTCATCTTAAAAAACATAGCTTTTCGGTTGCTTTTGATTGTGACGATCCGCTACAGAAATATCAGCTTAGGCAGACACTTCAATTATTTAATCAAGTCCTTGATGAACATGTTCCTCATAGAATGTACTCTATACCATAAACTATGAACCACTTAATCCAACAGGCATTAAAACAAGCGATACAGGTCTGTGCTGGCGAGCCTATCCATCAGATTGGCAACATTCAGCCGCATGGTGCGCTGCTGGTTTTAAGTACTGATCACCTGCGTACTGTACTTCAAGCCAGCACCAATATTGATTGCTTTATTGACCTGCCTGCCCAAGGTGCGCTTGGCAACTCATTGGTTGAACTGATAGGGGTTTCTTCAGCGCTACAGAGTTACGAATGTTGTAGCGGAGCCTGTTGCGGTATTACCGGCACTAAACCCGATTAATAGACAGCCACTTGATATGACCTATTCGGCACTGAGCAGCCTTTCCCCTGTGCACATGGAATACCTTCAAAACATGGGTGTTCAGGCGTCAATGGTGATTTCATTACTGCAAAACGGTCGATTATGGGGCTTAATATCCCACTTTTCGCCATTAACTATAACTAATTGTTATTAAAGGAGTATATTTTGCTTTTAGCAAGATTATTCAAAGTAAAACTCCTTAAAATTCAATAAATTACGTTCCCAAAGAGCGAATAATGGGTAATATCTTGTTATCACATGAGCCCCAAACGAGTGTCATTTGCCATGCGGGAAGCAGCTACTTTTATCAGTCGGATGGCATCAAGAAAACTGACGTCAATTGACTTATTGGAAGAGAGTAAATTGCTCGACAAAACCATGCATATAAAGGCAAGTTTTCTCAAATCAATTATCAGTCAGTCGGTTTTTGATATTCTCAAGCGACAAAGCCCCAATTTACTCAGTTTAATCAATGCCACAGGCTTAATTATTTTCGTTGAAGGTAACCGCTACTTATACGGCTTGGTGCCAACACCTGAAGACATTGATGAGCTCCTTGGTTGGTTGGTCAATCAGGCAGCAACGGAAAATTTCAACTGCGATAATCTATCGGCAATTTTTCCTCCTGCCAGCTCTTATCCCGAGATAGTATCCGGCTTGATAACCACATCACTTTCAAGCAATATGCGCAATGGCATCATTTGGTTGCGAAGGGATAAGCCTCGCACCGTGAAATGGGCCGGTAGCTACATGACA
>CAIMDR010000543.1 GCA_903839795.1 uncultured Methylococcaceae bacterium
CTTGTTATCGCTGAATTCCCCGAAATCAAGAATTAAAAACTTGAAGATTGAGTATAAATGATTCATGCAGGCGACTGTCTCAACTATATCAATTAGTAAGTCCTATGAAACCCAACGAAATTAGAGGTAAACGGAACTGTATTATTTTCCACGAATTTTGCAAAGCTTCATCTTAATTATTTTCTGTAATTAGCGGTTACTTGGACTTACCAAACAGGTTTTTAAGTTTAGTCAGTTGACTTTTAGGAGGATTAACTGGTGATTGCACCTCTGGACTCGGCTGAATTTCCACCTTGTCCTGTTTTGCTTCTTCTGGTTGCTTATCTATGTCACCAAAGAAGTATTTTTTATTTCCAAATCGATTTTTAGTAGGGGGCAACGCCAAATTTTCTACGGTCAACGGTGCAGGCTGAATTTTTTCCTCAAGTGGTTTTACTTCAGCAACGTCTGGTGTTGCCTTAATGGGCTCTTGACCCGTTTTACCAAACAGGTTTTTAAGTTTTCCAAATTGGCCTTTAGCGGCAGTCACTGATGGTTTTTCAGCAGCCATTGGCGGTTGTTCGACAACTAAAGGTGCAGGCTGAATTTCTGGTTGTTCTTTTTTTATTTCAACAAGTTCTGGTGCTACCTTAATGGGTTCCGGGCTCTTTTTTCCAAACAGATTTGTAAGTTTTCCCAGTTGACCTTTTGCGGCAGTCACTGAAGGTTTTTCATCTGCCACTGATGGTTGTTCGATTACCAAAGGCGCTGGCTGAATCTCGGGTTTATCCTGTTTTATTTCAACAACTTCTGGCACTGCCTTAATGGGTTCTTGGCTCGTTTTTCCAAACAGGTTTTTAAGTTTCCCGGTTACGCTACCCATTTTTTCTTTAGCAGAAACCACGGGTGGTTGCTCGATAACTGCGGGTGCGGGTACTGCTGCGGCTGGCGGGATTTCTTGAGGTGTCTGTTTTAATTCAATCGGTGCTTCTTGTTCAGCCGGCTTTATCAGTGCTGGCTGTGGCTGTGCTTGTACTTTAACGGGTTCGACTGATTTGGTCTGTTCCAGTTGGGTAATCAGAGCCTCTTTAATCGTTAACTTTTCTTCCAGTTGCGCTATCAACTGCCGGGTATTTACCAAATCCAGGGCTTGTTGTTCCAGTTCTGTAAGACGTGCCAATTCAGACAGGTGTTTTTCCAAGGTTTGAGATAAAACCTGTTGCGCTTGATCCTGCTGCTGTAGCAGCATGGATTTTTGCTCTTCAAGTGTTTGTTCCAGCTTGGCAAGCTGACTGGTTTGAGCGACTAAGGTTACTTGTAATGTTTCAATTAATGCTTCTTTTTCAATCCGTTTTACCGTTTCATCCTGATAAGATTGTTGCAGTTGGGATTTAGCTTGCTGTTCACTACGCAAACGGGTTGTTAACAGGTTAATCACTCTATCGTGTTGTTGCCACAAATCTTCAGCCTTTAGGTCACCCATTACCGGTAACGGGCGCTCGCCAAGATCAAAGCTGGTTGCCAAGGTTTGAATAATCTCGGCAATTTGCTTATTGCGCAAGGAAAGTTGCTCTTCACCTTTGATAGCTCGCTCAGCTTCATTTTGAGCCAACTGCCGGTCTTTTTGCATTTGCTCGGTATTAGCCGCTAATTCGCCTTGCATTTGCAGCATTTGTTGTTGTACGGCATTAAGCTCGGCATTGAGGTTATCTTGCATTTCAACACGTGCTTTTTCGCTGGCGATGATCTTTTTCTTTAAAGAGGTAATCTTAATGCTATAAATACTGGCAGTCAGTAACCAGACGACTACAGCTAATGCCCCAGCGTAAACAGGATTGGCCAGCGTCAGTAGAGTCCAGTCAGAAAGAAGGGTTTTAATAATAGGTAAGTAAGTTTCCATAAGTACGTTTCTCAATAAAAAATGACGGTAATCTGTTGATTGTATGAGTAAAAAATTTTTAAATAATCACCTTATACAATTAAGTTGTGAAGATTTCAAAAAATAAAAAAATCGTTATAGCTGCGGCTTTAACAGCTATTCAGTAACCCCTCTTTGTAAAAGAGGGGTTAGGGGAGATTTTATTAGATAAATCCCGGAAAGCTATCATGTTCGACTGCCACAAAAAGCGGGTCGATATTACAAATACCAGCCCTTCAAAGGATATTTTTCGTCCTGTCTTAAGAGGTTAGTCAAAAAGGAGAGCCCTAAATACTACACATTAAAATTCAATGCCCTGTTCGGCTTTAATTCCCTGCTGAAAAGCATGTTTTATCATAGTCATTTCGGTAACCGTATCCGCAATTTCTATCACTTCCGGTGCCGCATTACGGCCGGTCATAATTAAATGTAGCCAGGATGGTTTTTCGTTGCGAATAAAATCTGCAATTTCCTGACCGGAAATCCATTCATAGCCGCAACAATAATTAATCTCGTCCAACAAAACGACATCAAACTCTTCGGAAAGCATTTTCTGCTTGCTAAGCTCCCATATTTCCCGACTGGTTTTAATATCCTGTTCAGGATTTTTGGTGTCCCAGGTAAAGCCATCGCCCAACGAATGCCATTCAATATTATCAAAACGTTCTGCGGCTTTTTGTTCGCCCGTTTGCCATTGCCCTTTAATATACTGGATAACACAGACTTTCATATCCCAGCCGGCCGCACGAAAAACCATGCCTAAGGCGCTGGAAGACTTGCCTTTTCCCTCGCCGGTATTAACGACAACCAGCCCTCTTCGTCTATCTCTTGATTTCATAAACCATTCCGTAATTTGATTAAGTAGAAACAGGTCGCAACTTTTTTGTAATGAACGCATTGATCGCTTTCAATCATGATAAAGTTACCCTATTCTTTACGCCATTCATTGTAACCTTAAAAAGCCATTATGACCGAAGCAACTATTTTATTTTCTGACGCAAAAAAAGTTATTCCAGGTGGTGTTAATTCGCCAGTACGCTCTTTTAGTGGTGTAGGCGGCACACCGGTTTTTATTGACCATGCCAGTGGCGCTTATATCTATGACAGTTCGGGCAGCCGTTATATTGATTATGTGGGCTCTTGGGGGCCGATGATTTTGGGTCATGCACATCCTGAGGTGATTGCAGCGGTTAAACAGGCCGCTGACAACGGTCTGAGTTTTGGCGCACCGACAGAAATTGAAACGCTCATGGCGCAGCGGGTTTGTGAGTTGATGCCCTCCATTGAGTTGGTCAGAATGGTTAGTTCGGGTACTGAAGCTACCATGAGTGCCATTCGCTTAGCCAGAGGTTATACGGCCCGTGATAAAATTGTTAAATTTGAAGGCTGTTATCACGGCCATTCCGATTCCTTATTGGTCAAAGCCGGCTCAGGTGCCTTAACTTTCGGCGTGCCCAGTTCACCGGGTGTACCGGTTTCGGTTGCCGCCGACACACTGACGTTAACCTATAACGATAGCGAGTCGGTTAAGGCCTTGTTTGCCGAGATCGGTGAACAAATCGCTTGTATCATTGTTGAACCCGTCGCCGGTAATATGAATTGCATTCCACCGACCTCCGGTTTTCTGGAAACGCTGCGTCAAGTCTGCGATGATTACGGCAGTGTTCTGATTTTTGATGAAGTGATGACCGGGTTTAGGGTGGGCCTGCAAGGTGCGCAAGGGGTTTATGGCATCAAACCCGATTTGACCACGCTGGGTAAAATTATTGGCGGCGGTATGCCGGTCGGTGCTTTTGGTGGACAACGTAAAATTATGGAACATCTTGCCCCGCTAGGGCCGGTTTATCAAGCAGGTACTTTATCCGGCAATCCTGTTGCCATGGCGGCAGGACTAAAAACACTGGAATTAATCGCTCAACCCGGTTTTTATGGAGCCTTGTCTGCAAAAACCGAAAAACTGACCACCGGTTTAAAAGAGCGAGCTCATCAGGCCGGCATTGCTTTAACCACCAATCATGTGGGCGGTATGTTTGGCTTGTTTTTTAGCGCAGAACCACAAGTGACGAGCTTTGCCCAAGTTATGCACTGTGATCAGGTTTTATTTAAACGCTTTTTTCATGCCATGCTGGAGGCCGGTGTCTA
>CAIMDR010000544.1 GCA_903839795.1 uncultured Methylococcaceae bacterium
AAGAACGAGAGGGTGCAGGGCGAGCTTCACTTTGTATGTCGGCTATGCTTTCACTTCCGCCACCGTTTGAATCCCCTTCACCGTCATTTGAATCCCCGTCACCATCATTTTTTTTGTAGTTGGGATTGCGGGGTCTTCTACGGTTTGGGCCTCTTCTGCTGGTACTTTTTCTGGCGGCTTGCCTGGCTTGTTCTTCAGGCGATGCAGAGCCTTCAGGCGAAAGTATTATGGCTTCAGTGACTACGGCTTCGTTAGTTGCAACGGGTTGATTTTTGACCAGTTCTACCGTCTCATCAGTCATAGTGTTGACGGGTGCAAGATTACGCCTTACGTTACGTCCAGGCCCCCGAATATTACGGTTTGGTTTCGGTTCTTTATTTTCTTTGTTGTCCTTGTTTTGTTCCTGCTTGGTGTCTTGCTCTTTTGGAGCGCGAGGCGGACGTGGTTCCTGTGATTTTGAACCTTGATTTCTGCCTCCTCGTCTGTTGTTTCGACCTCGGCTCGGTTGGCTGTCATCAGTTGACCTGACTTTTTCAACAACAGGCGCAGGTGCGGGTGCAGCTACCACCACTTCAGGCTCTGCACTGGGGCCTATCAGTTTATCCCAGAAACGTTTAATCAGGCTGGCGGCTTCATTTTTAACTTGCACAGGAGCCGGGGAATCATGCATAAATTCCTTGATTGCCGCTTTTTCAATTTTTGGCTTAATTTGCTGGGCAAAATCCGGAATAGTGATGTCTTCTGCTTTTATTTGCAAATAACTGGGCTTATCATCGATAAATTCTTTTTCCTTGATGCGGTCAATGTCATAAGCCGGCGTTTCAAGATGTTTACTCGGCAGAATAATAATGCCCACTTTCAGTCTGGCTTCAATTTGCTCAATGGCGTGACGCTTTTCGTTTAACAGAAAAGTCGCGCATTCAATCGGCAAATGGGCAATAACTTTTTCCGTGCCTTTCTTCATGGCTTCTTCTTCAAGAATCCTTAAGACCGACAAGGCAACCGATTCAACATTACGAATAGTGCCTTGACCTTTGCAACGCGGACACGGTAATTGCGTAGAATCACCCAGAGACGGGCGCATTCTTTGTCTGGACATTTCCAGCAAGCCAAAACGCGAGATGCGGCTGGTTTGAATACGGGCCCGATCAATTTTAAGCGCGTCACGCAGATGGTTTTCAACCGTCCGTTGATTTTTGTTGGACAGCATATCGATAAAGTCGATAACAAACAAACCACCCAAATCACGTAACCGCAGTTGACGGGCAATTTCGTCGCACGCTTCCAGGTTGGTATTGAGCGCCGTTTCTTCAATGTCACTGCCTTTGGTGGCGCGTGCAGAGTTTATGTCAACTGACGTTAAGGCTTCGGTATGATCAATAACCAATGACCCGCCAGAAGGCAGTGACACTTCACGGCAATAAGCCACTTCAATTTGAGATTCAATCTGATAACGGCTAAATAAAGGCACCGCGTCTTGATACAGCTTGGCTTTTGGCAAGAAATGCGGCATCACTTCTTTAAGGAAGTCTTGTACCAGTCTGAATGAATCTTCGTTATCGATCAAAATTTCATCGATATTGCCGCGCAAATGGTCACGCAAGGCTCTGATAATGACGTTGCTTTCCTGAAACACCAAAAAGGGTGCTTTCTGCTCAGTGGACGAGCGCTCAATAGCTTCCCACAGTTGTAGCAGATAGTTTAAATCCCATTGCAGCTCTTCGGCATTTTTGCCACAGCCAGCCGTTCTGACGATCAGACCCATGCTGTCAGGAATCTCAAGCGAAGCCATGACTTCACGCAAATCACTGCGGGTTTCGCCTTCTATGCGTCTTGATATGCCACCCGCCTTGGGATTATTAGGCATTAATACCAAATAAGTACCAGCCAGGCTGATATAGGTGGTTAAAGCTGCGCCTTTATTGCCGCGTTCTTCTTTTTCAATTTGAACAATAATTTCCTGACCTTCCTTGATCATGTCTTTTATAGCGGGTCGGCGACCTTCTTCGGCACCTTCCTGAAGTTGTCGATAGAGCGGTGAAATTTCCTTAAAAGGTAAAAAGCCGTGTTTTTCAGCGCCGTAATTTATAAAGGCGGCTTCCAGACTAGGCTCTACGCGGGTGATGATACCTTTGTATATGTTGGACTTTTTTTGTTCTTTTGAAGGGACTTCTATGTCAAAATCATAAAGTTTTTGACCGTCTACCAAAGCGACTCGCAGTTCTTCAGCCTGCGTAGCGTTGATAAGCATTCTTTTCATTTGGTATCCTTGTAGTTTCCTGCTCCATTGTCAGAGTTTACTCAATTAGACTGGTTTTGGTCATCGCATCATTGTGTGTCAATACAAACATGAAGCGATAGATCCAAAAAAAACCATCAGCTTCGTTATTACGGTCTTATATTCCGTCATCTGCGCATTATTGTCGTTATTTAAGACTTACAACCGGTAAAGTCATAGGGTTAGCGCGGACAGATGCCAAGTTAATATTTATTTTTAGTCTTTGGTGGTAAATTCTGTTTTAAACAGGGTTTAAAAAAATCGTTCGTCTAGGGTCGAACGATGAACCCGAAAATCGTATAATGAAAGGCTAACGACACATTGTGAGTTTTAACTTTCATTAAGTTGCTCCACGCCGGTTTTTTTTATTGAAATCGGCGAAGCATTAAGTATGTTCTTTATAAAAACTTGCCTAATATAACAACCTTATCGTCTCACATCAATTTTAAAGAATCAATTATCTCCGGATACTGGTATTATTTGCCTAATGAGTATAGAAGAAAACACGTTACCCCATGTTGTATATGTCGAAATTACTGAAGACAATTGCGATCAACGATTAGACAATTTTTTAATTGCCCGCTTAAAAGGAGTCCCTAAAAGCCGTATTTATCGCATTGTAAGAAAAGGCGAAGTCAGGGTTAACAAAGGCCGCGTCGATGTTAAATACCGACTGGCTGCCGGTGACATAGTCAGAATTCCTCCGGTCAGGGTGGCAGAACGCAGCGAAGAACTTTATGTTCCTCAAGGCTTGCAAGCAGCACTGCAACAAGGCATTTTATTTGAAGATGACGGCTTTATGGTCATCAATAAACCGGCGGGCTTTGCTGTGCACGGTGGCAGTGGTGTCAGTTCCGGCATTATTGAAGGACTTAGACTGATCAGACCCGAAGCACGGTTTTTGGAACTGGTGCATCGACTTGATAAAGATACCTCCGGTTGCCTGTTAATCGCTAAAAAACGCAGTGCCTTGCGTCAATTACAAGAGTTTTTTAGAAATAGCGAGATTCACAAGACTTATCACGCCTTACTTGCAGGACAGTGGGGCAGAAAAAAACTGATAGTGACAGCGCCTTTGTTAAAAAATGTCAGTAAAGGCGGCGAGCGTATGGTGATAATCAGTCAAGCCGGAAAGTCGGCTGAAACACTCTTCACCCGCTTAAAGACCTTTCGTAACGCAACCTTGGTAGAAGCATCCCCAAAAACCGGACGCACGCACCAGATCAGGGTTCATGCTGCCAGCTTGGGTCATCCTATTGTTGGCGATGATCGTTATGGCGTGGATGAAGTTAACAAAACGTTTAAAAACAAAGGCTATAAGCGCATGTTTCTCCATGCGAAAACATTAAAATTCAAGCACCCGGTTACCGGTGAGCCCATGTCTATTTCAGCCCCCTTACCTCCTCAACTGGAAACGTTGTTAACTAATGAAGAACCGGTTTGATTTAATTATTTTTGATTGGGACGGCACCTTGATTGATTCGATAGACTGGATTGCAAGTTGCCTGCAACAGGCGGCTGTTCAATGTGGCATCGCTGTTCCTGAGACTCAGGCGGCAAAAGATGTCATTGGTTTAAGCATCAACAACGCCATGCAGACGCTATTTCCTGAAATAGATCCGCTCACACAAGCGCAATTGGTGGCTTGTTACAGCCAGCAATATAACTCAAAACAAATCAGTGCTGACGATTTGTTTCCCGGGGTTTATGCCATGTTGGTCGAATTGAAGGAAAGCGGTTATCAACTTGCCGTTGCTACCGGCAAAACCAGAGTCGGCCTGCAAAAAGCCTTAAAGGCAACAGGAACAGAAGAGTTGTTTTGTGTCACCCGCTGCGCTGATGAAACCGCCTCCAAACCAGACCCAAAAATGTTGCTTGAGATTATTCAGCATACCCAAGCCGCAAAAGAGCGGACATTAATGATCGGTGATTCCATTCATGACTTGCAAATGGCGCTCAATGCCCCTATTTCTGCCATTGCGGTGTCTTGTGGCGCAAACTCGGCAGAGCTTTTACAACAATACCATCCGTTACTGTGCTTGCAACAGCCAACTGAATTACTGAACATTATTTAAGGTTAAAAAGTCATGGAAAATCAACAAAACAAGCCCGACCAAGAAGCCGGGTGGGAACGTAAAATCATTGAAAAACTGGCTTTAGCGGCGGTAACAGAACAAACAAGAGCCAGGCGTTGGGGCGTTTTCTTTAAGTCATTAATTTTTATTTACTTGTTTGCCGTTTTTGGCATGGCGATTTATCCAAAAATTAAACAGAATATTGGCGTTGACAGTAAATATCATACCGCCGTCATTGATGTGGTGGGTGTTATTGCTGAAGATAAAGATGCCAATGCCGCCGATATTATTGAAAGCTTAAGGGACGCGGTAAAAGACCCCCATACCAAAGGTATTATTCTGCATTCAAATTCGCCGGGTGGCAGTCCTGTACAATCGGCTTATGTTTATGAAGAAATCAGAAAAATAAAAAAAGAACGTCCTGATTTGCCGGTTTATGCCGTCGTTAGCGATATGTGCGCCTCGGGTTGTTATTATATTGCCTCGGCCAGCGACAAAATTTTTGTTAATCAGTCCAGTCTTATTGGTTCCATTGGCGTACTGATGGATGGTTTTGGTTTTGTTGACATCATGCAAAAAATGGGTGTGGAGCGCAGGCTTTTAACCGCTGGCGCACACAAAGCCATGCTGGACCCTTTTTCGCCGCCCAAAGAAGATGAAACAAAATATATGCAGGGCTTGCTGGATGAAGTGCATCAACAATTTATCAGCGCGGTTAAAGCAGGACGCGGCGATAGACTAAAAGAAACACCTGACATGTTTTCCGGTCTGGTTTGGACCGGTGAAGCCGGCGTTAAAATCGGCGTTGCCGATGGCTTTGGCAATGATGATTATGTCGCCAAAGAGGTTATTGGCGCGGAAACGTTAGTTGATTTTACCCAGCAAGGCAGTGTACTTGAAAAAATATCCGGTAAGCTGGGTGCCTCTTTTGGTCATGCCATCGGTAGCTTGATTCAGAGCCCGTCATTAAGATAAACGTTAAAATCATCACTATTTAGTCCCTCTTTGAAAAAGACGACTGCATGGATGCAGGAGGTAGGGCAACGCATGGAGCAGTTGCCGAGGGGTTAATGGCAAGCCACTCCGAGAGCGTGTTGATTTTTAGTTGGAACTGACTGGCAGTTTACGGCTACAACCTGCCTGCCATTTAAGCTCAAGTAACGACAGCAACAAACCTGAACGCGACCACTCAGCAACCACCCAAGATGTTTCAAATAACGGGCGTTATGTAAAAACAGGGTTAAAATTAATGGGCAATGATTCCCGTTTTGTAGGTAGTTGGTTATAATGCTACTTACTAACAGGCACGCCAAAAGGTGAATAACATGGCAACATCAACGAATACGATCGATCATGCCACGCTGGAACATTTGGTTGAAGCGGGGGCGGTGCGCGGGGCTAACATTATTGGCCAGCCCGGCGGCTGGGGCGTAGTCATCCAGTACGGCATGACCGAACGTACACTGGCGGCCAAGCGGGGAGCGGTGCGGATCTTCCGCAAATTTGAAACCCTGGTCGGCTATCTAAAAGGCATTGGCATTACCCGCTACCAGGTCGATGCCAGCCACTTCGACCCCGTGGCGCATAAAACCGAGCGCACGCGCGTGGATGCTGCCGAACGGATGAAGAACGCTCACCAAGCTGCCGCTTACACAATCTGGCTGACGCAACAGGTTCAGGAGGCCATTGACGATCCCAGGCCGAGTGTGCCACATACACAAGCTCTGGATGACTGGGCTATTGAGCGTGCCGCATTGCTTTTGCAAGCTGAAAATATAAGGGGCTGATGGTGCCGCTTTGGAAACCTGCCGCCATTGACGACCGCCGGCGCATTATTGCCTATATTGCTCAGGACAAGCCACGGGCAGCGATCGAACTGGGTGACCTGCTGATGGAAAAAGCCGGTCTACTGGACAGCTATCCCTTGCTGGGACTGGTGGGGCGGGTAACAGGCACCCGTGAACTAACGGTACATCCGCATTATCTGCTGATTTACCGGCTGGTCGGCGCTACCGTTGAAGTGCTGCGCGTTAAACATACGGCACAACAATGGCCCTGATTTAGGCGGTTAAATGCGGTAAAAATGATTGCTTGGCGTTTTGTCTACGGGCCTGAAGCCAAGTAGGTCAAGCACATGCTTTTCGTGACCGACATTTTCGCGTTAAAACGCACGAATGGCATTGAAGAAATCTCTCGATATTCTGATTTTGACCGTTGAATGTTGGGCAACGAAAAGATGTTGCCCAACATGACTATCAAGCCATAGGTTATTGGCAGTCCAATGGTAAGTTGCTGTCAAATGACTTTCTATTGCTATCATTTTTTGATAGCATTTAACCCATGAATACTAAACACACTAAAACCTTACAGGCTATTTTTGCCAAACCTACTTCTGCCAAAATTGAATGGATGCGTATCGAAATACTGTATCCACTTTAAATCCCCGGGTAAAACGTGGTATGTAAAAAATAAAATACTTTAAAATTAACTACTTAATTATTGCTAGCATTCAATTTACCCGGCT
>CAIMDR010000545.1 GCA_903839795.1 uncultured Methylococcaceae bacterium
TGCCATTTTTCCCAATCGAGGGCGGTTTCGATACGAACTACCTTATCGGCAGTATCCGCTAACGGTAAGCTACATACCGCTTCACTCGTAAATTCAAGCTCAAGACGCGTTAACAGAACACGCGGTAGTCCTTGTTGCTCCATATACGCGAAGGCCGACCTTCAGTACATAGAAAGAGTCGCTGCCTTGGCCTAAACAACTTAAAAAGTTAATGCGGCTTTTGCTTTCCGTGCTACTAAACCAGGCAAACAGTTCATTATCGATAGGGGAGCAATAGCCGTTTTTGCCATCATGGCGTGTACCGGTGTCATCAGTGTGGACATAATCCCATCTTATGGCCCTGATTTAATAATCCCTCGTTGTCCAAGCAGGTTTAACACTTTATTAACGCTTTCCTTCAGGTTTAACTCGTGGGTATTAATAACCAGTTCTGGTCGCTCCGGTGCTTCGTAGGGTGAATCAATGCCGGTGAAAAAAGGTATTTCTCCTGCCCTGGCTTTTTTATACAAACCTTTTACATCCCTTTGTTCGCAGGTTTCAATAGGGCATTGGCAGTAGATTTCCAAAAAGTCACCCGGTAACATCAGTTTTCTGGCAACATCACGATCGGCTTTAAAAGGTGAAATAAAAGCACTTAAAGTTATTACCCCTGCTTCTGCCATTAACTTGGCCAACTCACCAATTCGCCTGATGTTCTCAATACGATCACGATCACTAAATTCCAAATCACTGCACAAGCCGTGACGAACGTTATCGCCATCAAGAACTATTGTTGAAATACCGGTTTTATGTAAATATTCTTCGACTGCGTGAGCCAAAGTGGATTTGCCAGACCCGGACAAACCGGTAAACCAAATAATAACACTTTTGTGCTGATGCAGTTTTTCTCTGTCAGCACGGGTTATGGTGGCAGGATGCCAGACAGTATGGGGACTTTTTTGGGTCATTTTATGGGCTACCGACTTAAGGCGGGACAGTTTAAGGTTAAGCCGTTCGCTGAGCGGAGTCGAAGCGGACAAATCGCTTCGACTCCGCTCAGCGAACGGTCTCTTTTGATGCTTTATCATTAAGTTAACCGTATTGACAGTTAAGCCTTTTTGCTTGTCCCGTCTAAAGTTAGTAGCCATTTTATGAAGCTGTTTATGGGATTAAATTTGTTATGCAACATTATTATAAATGTCATCCTGATCTGAATAACCGAAGGCTTTAATAAAGGGTTCCAACTCTTTAATAATAGGTGCAAACTGCTTTTCATAAGGCTTCCAGCGAGCCACTGCTCTAGTATAGATAGGTTCCGATACGGCTGCAAAACTGGGGGTTGAGATATATCGACCTTTGGCGCGTTTATGAAATTGCGTAACTTCCGGATGCCATTCTACACTCAAAAAATCAAAAACCTGACGATACGTGGCTTCAAAATTAGTCACCGTATCTTCGTAACGAAGCTCTAAAAAAGCCGGTTGGATATTATTCCTCAGTGTTAACCAGTAACCCATTACTGCCGAATACTGTCTCGCAATTCCCTCCCAAGACAACATATTAACCGTTGCCGGTGCCGGACTAAAAGCCTGCATAAAACAACTGATACAAATATCCCTCGGGTCACGTAGCGCGAAGACTATTTTGGCTTCCGGAAAAACTACACTGATCACGCCTAAATCAATGGTATTTAATGCATTCTTGTCGACCACCTGCTTGAGCATCACCTGCGGGCCGTACTCCTCACGCATGCGTCGCCAGTAAAACTGCCTCAACTGCCGCAAATCTGTTTCTTTTATGGATTTTAAAGCGGTTGCCTGGTCATTATTAATCCCCGTCAACTTTTGCAGTTCTAGCGTTAACTCATGCACAATACTGCTTTCGTCGGTAGTCACAAGTTGCGGATGCGCAGCCAATACCTGTTCGGTTAGCGTGGTACCTGAGCGTAAAAAGCCCATTAAAAATGCCGGCACAGGCAGGCCGTCACTGCTTAACTGCTTGACAGGCCAGCGTTGCAGTAGCGGGACAGTAAAGTTTTCGCTATTGCGGGCCAACGTAGTAAACAAGTCATCACGAGTGGCAGGATGTTGATTCAGTAGTGCTGAATTGTCTTCCGCTGCCTTTGTTAAAGCCGTAAAGGCTTCTTCATAGCGTCCCAATTTATCGAGGATTACCCCCATTTCCAGATGGGCTCGCGCTGTCTGTTCAGCCTCCAGGTTGCGTTCAATTACTTTTTGCAAACGTTGTAAAGCCTGATTAATACTCCCCGTCTTGGCTTCAATCAAAGCCAATAAGATGTGACAACCCGGATGTTCGGGGAGTATCTCACATACTTGCCTGGACAGTGGCAGCGCTTCCTCATTACGATTAATTCGAGTCAAACATATTACCAGATTATTAAGCGCAGATGCAGAGTCCGGCGCCAAAGACAGAGCCAAGCGTGCCAATCGCTCGGCCGTTATTACTTCTCCCCAATGCAGTAATTGAGCGGATAATTCCTGCGCAAGTATCGGATTACGGGTTTTAGTGGCTTGCTGTGCCAATAACTTGGCGGCTTGCAATAAATAAGTGACACCGTCTTTACGTCGATTTTGCCAACATAAAGCCTGCCCCAAACTCGCTACAAAATAGGCATCAGCAGGTTTGGCTTTATGTAATTTCCTAAACCAGGCCTCGGCCAAGGCAAAATCTGAGCGGGTAATTGCCTGTTGGGCATGTTGATGCATCGTCGTGTTATCCAAGACGGGTGGTGCAGGATTTTTGTCGTTGGAACGCCCACAACAAGCCTTGTGTTTTTTTCTACTTCCACAAGGGCAAGGCTCATTGCGGCCAGGTTTGTTTGTGGTAATTTGAGTCATGACGGGTAATTACTTAAAAATTGATGGAGAGTATCGAAAGGGATTGGCCGTAAATTTATTATGCTTTTTTAAAATTAAAAAAGGCGGTAACTATCTACCCTTTAAGGGGTTAATTTACCGCAATAATAACCAATATCGTTGTAGTTTACGTTAAACGCAGTCCAAGACTACGCTTGTTTAACCCTAGCATAGCCAACAAACCGCTAACAAAAAACCAGACGGCAGCGGGTACGGGTACGGGTGAAGCCTCTAGGGTTCCGGTAATAAGCACATCCGCAGAAACCAGTTCGATATCATTTGAGTTAACGGTAAAGTTTATCGGCGTAAAAAAACCATTCACACTTTGTGTATCGGTTAGTCTATCTTGTAAAGTAAAAGCGCCCACAGCAGCATAGTTTGAATAACCACTGTTTAAAGTGAAATACTCCAGGGCAACATTATTAACTGCGTTAAGACCCGCTGTATCGGCTTTAAGCTGATAGCTTAACGTTAAATCAATCGCATAATTGTCACTACCGGTATTAGTAAAAGCCAAATTATACAAGCCGGTGTGACGAGAATCGACAGTGCCATTAAGTGCGCTGCCGCTAACAGTAAATGCTTGACTAAAACTGTGGGTAACCGCTGTAGGAAAAATACCGGGATTATTGGCAGTCACCGCACCATCGCCCGAGTTAGCGACATAATAATTTGTTAAATCACTGCCTTGGTCAAAATATCCCAGCACCTCAAGTCCTGACAAATCGGTTGAGTGTGCCGGATTAAGATTGGTGATATTGTTAATGGTAAAAGTTAGCGCAGCAGATCCAAAAAAGGTAGTGCTCGCTTGTGTAAGCGGCACAAAAAGAATGGTGCCAGCTATTAAGGCAATAGACAATAAATAGTGTTTATTTCTTTTAAGATACATAGATATTCCATGATATTTGTTTATTAAAACAACGCGTCATCCTGACGTAAGTATTCAAGCCCCTCTTTTTCAAAGAGGGGGGGGCTGAATAATTAAATTCTGACAAGGATTGACGGAATTTAGTGGCCATTAGTGGCGTTTTAAATTAAGGCGCTGTTGTTAAAAAGGGTTTTACTGGCGTTGCTGATCCATTTGCACCGATAGCCGGTACAACCAATTTATCTTCTTGGGCAAGATTACCATTGAGGGGATTACCCAACAGTACTGACTGATCATTTCCAATATGACCATTGGGGACTATCACTTCGGGATGATCAAAGGGTGCTTTCTCGTACCTTACCCGCTCATCAGTAAATGATTTTAAATAAGCAATCAGGTCTGTGCGGTTGGCCGTTGAGTTGACTGAAGATGAAATGCTGGCGACATTAAAGTGTAAGTCATCATTTTGAAAATTACCTTGTCTGGCATAAAATTCCACCACTTGCTCCAAAGTTGCCATGCTGCCATTGTGCATATAAGGGCCGGTCAATTCAATATTACGTAGCGTAGGTATCTTGAAGGCAGCCTTGGTTGCAATGGCCATTTTGGGTCCTGACAATGCAGATTGTGCGGTAGCCACCGAGGGAGTATAAGCCAAGGCTATGTCTGCGCAATTTTGATCTTTAAGCAAACCTTCTCGACTGCCATCGGCTATAAGTCCATCGTCGGCAGTGAAGTAATACAAATCCGAATAGCTGCTATTAATTGCCAAACCCGCTACAAAATCACAGGCGCGAATCTTGTTGACTGCTTGATCATGGACACCGGCCGCATTGCCCTGCAAATACTGGAGATACTGCGCGGTAAAAGACAATGGTTTACAATAATCATCAACGCCGCCTAAACCCGGATCTGCAGCCGGGTCATCAACAGCGGTGTTGGTATAACCCAGATCCATCAGTTTGGGTATCACATCAGAATTAAAATCTCGCGTGACTACATTCACATATTGAGTCATTCCAGCTACTTTTGCTGCGCTGCCAATACCGAAGGCATTCGGTCCATAGGCGATGGGTGTGGCAGCCGGGCCAAAAGTTTTACCCGGCGTAGGTACCAATAGCGAGGCATTGGTTGCTACGGCTGCCAAACTCATGGTTGGGCCGGTATGGCAAAGATTACAGTGATTATTAAAAAATAAATTACTGCCTCTTTTGAGTTGGGCAATTTCTGTCGTAGTTTTCCCCAAACCTACCCAAGTGGGTCTTAAATTAGCATCGACCGGACTCAAATCAAAGGGTGCTTGATCTGATATCAAAGTGGATTGATAAAGCTGTAAGGCCAAGCCGAAAAACATTGAAAAATTCGCTTCCATTTGGTTGTAAGGCACTTGCCCCGGCGGCGCACCAAACTGCCCAATACCGTTATACGCCCAGTATTTCTGGTTAAATGCCTGCGTAATCAGGTTTTTGTAGATAGTATTTAAGCCGGGCTTTAGATTGCCATGAGTACTTAAGCTTAAAGCGCCTAAAACACCGTCCTGATTATGCACTTTCTGGTTTTGCAAGGGCTGACGCAACAATAACTTACGACCCACATCCGACCATGTGCGTTGTCGGCAACTCATTTCCAGATCGCTTAATCCTGGCCCGGTCGCCAAAGATGCCAGTGCCGAATTTTGAAGATGTAATCGTTGTTTAACGGCACTACGCGCATTGACTTTAACCCATACCCCCGCATCGGTATCACGCTCTCCCCAGGGATTGCTGCCATTAAAAACATTATTGGCACGACCATCCCAAAACAACCGATGGCTAAATACCGCATTAATCATACTGGGTGCATTTCTGGGCTCAACTCGACGAGTACCAATGTCGTTAACATGAAAAACAGGGTCAGCACTACGGACGCATTCGTCATTCATACCGGTTAGTTTTGATGAGCTGCTATAGGTACCGCTAAAGGTACCCGCTGAAGACACGACATCATCGGTCGTAAAAGTAACTTCGCTAAATTTATCCGCAGGATCAATAAATCGGTGCAAAGGGAAGTCAGCCAGCGTTAACGTATGGTTAGGTCCGCCAGAACCGGATGGCAAGGTGTCAAAAGTCTGCCCACTGGGTTTGCTACTCTTTATACCGGGATTAATTTGATTCTTAATGCGGCCATCGACACCCGCATGAAAATGACAAGAACCGCAAGCCATACCATCACTGCCCACATTCATATCCCAAAACAATGCCTTACCCAAGGCAATGGCTGCTGTTTTGTTAACAACGACAGGATCAGAGCCATCCAAAAGTCCCGGTACGGGTGGAACAGGTACTCTTTGTAAAGACACCGGAGTAGGTCCATGGGCAAGTGCTGACTGCATTACCACCAGGCAGAAGACTCCCGGCAACATAAATTTATTGATTCGCATTTTTAACCCTTAAGTAAAGACATGTAGTTTTTTCTTTTGCCTTGTCTTTAAATGTTGGCCGGTTTTCTGCGACGAATGGCAGTAAAGCCCGCTAATGCAGAACCAAACAACCAGACTGCACCCGGTAAAGGGACAGAACTAACGCCTGTGTTGCTAATGGTTAAATTATAAGAGCGCGGCCCTGCCACCCCACAGTTTTGTCCATTGGCATTGTTATCAGCGCAAGCACCTGCATAACCAATCAGATAATATCCCGCTTTGAGTCCTGATAAATTCAGTAAAGCATCGCCCGGGCTTAATATTGCAGAGCCGCCATTAACATAAGATGATGAACCGTTTACATGCGTAATGGCGGTGCCGTTTAAAGGGTCGCTGGCACCGCCACCGTATTGACCAATATTAGCTGTGTTGGTGGCACCAGCCAATCGACCTTGAATTTTGTCACCATCACCGTTAGTGAATGAATAACCGGCATTGGCATAACCTATCCAACCGTCATGACCGTCAAGAATATTGCCGCCACCGCCAGTTCCTAACCAACCATTACTGCCCAGAGTACAGTTTTCACCCAGACCACAAGGGTCATCGGCAACACCGCCATCAAGATTTCCACCGCGTACCTGGCTCCAGGAATGACCATAACCGCCGCCATTTGCCGCTCCAGCCACGAGGGGTGCCGAACCACTGGTCCAGATGGTAAAAGCGGGAGAAGTCATCGGTGTAGCACCGCCATTTCCCTTAAGATTAACACTCACATCAAAACGGGTGCCGGCGAGTAGATCGGCGGCATTGCCGACCTCAAAGATACGAAATTGCGCGGTATGGGTCCAGCCGTAGTTTTTGTTGGTGCCATAATCAGACCACGCTCTAACGGGTGCATTACCGGTAACAGTGTCAACACTGCCAGCCGCCAATACTGGCAAACTAGCCGGACTTATCGCCGCTGCATGACCTGAATAAACCAGTGTTACTGATAACCCCAGCGCTGTTAATACAGATTTTTTAAGGGTGTTGTTTATTTTTTTCATGCTATTTATGTGTCAGGTTAGTTAATCGTTTTTAATAAATAAAGTTAATGACCCACAAACAAACCCTGCACGTCAGTAGATGACGCGCAGGGTTTGTTTTGAGTTAGTTAATCAGCTTATTGCCGTGTTATGCGGCTATTTTACGACGACGTAAACCTACAAAGCCTATCAACGCACTGCCAAATAACCAAATTGCACCCGGAACAGGAACGGAGGTTACATTTAAAGCATAACCATCAACACCGGTATTCCATCTGGAAAAGCCCACACCCCCTAAATAAACAGAATACTGTTTACCGGCTTCTGCCAAAAAGCTATAGCCATTAACGCCATCAACATTATCAGAATAACCAATATTGGTTAAACCAACAGTGCCAAAAGGATTACTGGCTGTAAAAGGTTTGGCGGGTGTTGCACCCGGTGCATTCCAAGCGCCATGGTGACTATAGTTTGCGGTATTGGTATCAACACCTTCAAATACCGTCACGCCAAAACGGCTAAAAGTGCCGCCAATGGTTGAAAGTTTTAAGGTAACAAATTGAGATACATCTGATTGGATGATACCGATATCAGTTTGATGTTTCCAACCGGTTGGACCCGTTGCAGATACTGCACCAGTAGAAGTTAAGCCATTATCATTCCAGGCTCCGCCACCGGTGTCGATTTCAGCTGCCGTACCGTAACGGGACAAAGAATCAGCCGCAGAAATAGTAGCCGAGTCACCAGCGCTACCCAATTGAACAGCCCAGTTTAAATGTGATGAACCGGTATAGCTAAAAGGTAAAGCGCCGCCAGAAGTGCCCAACCAAGGCTTGATAGTGCCTTTGTTGCCCTGACTTTCAGGACCGGTTGAAGTGCCGGGTGAAGTGGTACCGTTGTCATAGGTGCGTGTCCAACCATCAGTGTCTGTAGTAGCAGCTGTTGTAAAGGTGTTATACATAGTTGTAGAAGCGATTGCTGAAGTGGCACCAGAAGAAAGCGCTGTGCCTGCCATTGCAATAGCAATAGCTTTAGCTAATTTGTTTTTTTTAAAGTCATTTTTTTCTCGTTTTAAATAATTACTAATCCAGCAAGATGCTGAGGTTCTCTTTTTTGTGGGTGAAAGAGGCCGCTCTATTTCCTGAAACCCGACTAGCCACGATAAGTATCGTTAGTTGGGTCTGCCAAATTTTAAATAGCAGTTAATATGCCAACTATTTAATAGGAGGTAATAATTACATTACTTTCAATGAGTTAATTGATTCTTTAGTTAAGAGTCGCACAAGATAGTTGTAATACTGGAAGCATTTTTAAAAAAAACTAGGTTATTTAACCTAAAACCTAAATCCTGCAAGCCA
>CAIMDR010000546.1 GCA_903839795.1 uncultured Methylococcaceae bacterium
AATGCAAATATCGTGCAAACTAATTTAAATAATCTGGAACAACCCTCATCGTCAAACTAAACGACACAGCGCCTTTAGCCCTCATACTTTTTTAAACACCGCTTAATCGCCCAAGCTACATCTGCCGCTTGCCGATTTTCTTTAACATCATGGACTCTGAAGAGTTGTACGCCTGCCATAACCCCCAAAGCAGCCATGTAGGGTACGCTGCGCGTACCTTTTTTAAACTCATGACTCATAAAAAAGGTACGCACAGCGTACCCTACACAGCTTTAATTACATCGATCCCACGCTCTCGGAACGAGAGATCGATGTAAAAACTACTCACATTCCAAACCTTCAACCCGCTGAAAGCCTCTGGGTAAATGCAAACCTCTTTTGGCGCGGCTACCGGTGTAATGCTCTATATCGGCGGCTTTCAATGTTAAAAAGCGTTTACCGGATACCACTTTTAACGGGCTTTGTTCGGGTATGGACAACACCGCGACGACATAATCTGTTTCTTCAGCCAAATCAGCGGGTGGAACCTGTATCAGTTTATTGCCTTTGCCGCGTGCCAGTGCGGGTAAATCAGCCACAGGAAAAACCAACAAGCGGCCTTGCAAGGTAACAACTGCCAACAAATCCGATTCATTACGGACAGGCACAGGTTTTAAGACTTTGGCTCCCGTGGGCAGGGTGATCAATAACTTACCCGCCTTATTTTTACTCGACAGCTCTTTTAACTGGACTCTAAAACCATAGCCAAAATGACTGGCCAATACAAACCAGTCATCAGGATTACCGGCAAGTAAATGCGTAAACATTGAACCGGCGGGGGGATTAAGCCGACCGGTTAACGGTTCACCTTGCGTTCTTGCTGAGGGTAAATCGTGGGCAGAAGTACTGTAAGCACGACCGGTAGAATCCAGTAAATAAACAGCTTGTGTTGAGCGGCTTTTTACCGCATCCAGAAAACTGTCTCCGGAACGGTAATTTAAACTGTCGACTTCAATATCATGACCTTTTGCCGCGCGTATCCAGCCTTTTTCTGACAAAATAATGGTTAGCGGTTCATTACTGATTAGTGCGGTAGTTTGCAAGGCAACAGCGGCTATTCTTGCAACAATCGGCGAACGACGGGCATCACCATATTGCTCGGCATCACGCTCAATTTCTTTTCTGATCAAGCGGTTTAGCAACAGCTTGGAACCCAAGGTTTTTTCCAGCGCAGCGCGTTCTTTTTCCAGCGCATCCTGTTCACCCCGAATCTTCATTTCTTCGAGCTTGGCCAGATGCCTTAACTTTAATTCCAGGATGGCTTCGGCCTGAATATCAGTCAGTCCAAACCGCGCCATTAATACCGGTTTGGGATAATCTTCGCTACGAATAATGGCAATGACTTCATCAATACTTAAGTAGGCAATTAATAAGCCATCAAGTATGTGCAACCGGGCCAGCACTTTATCCAAGCGATACTGTAAACGTCGCCGTACCGTTTCTGTACGAAAGGCCAGCCATTCAACGAGAATATCCCTGAGTCCCTTAACTTTTGGCTTGCCATCCATGCCTATCATGTTCATGTTGACACGATAGCTTTTTTCCAGATCCGTCGTGGTAAATAAATGCGACATAACCGCGTCAACATCAATGCGCTTGGATTTTGGAATGATTAATAAGCGGGTAGGATTTTCATGATCCGACTCATCCCTCAAATCTTCAATCATGGGCAGTTTTTTCGCCAACATTTGCGCAGCGATTTGCTCCATCAACTTGGCCCCGGATACCTGATGTGGCAGTGCGGTAATGACAATATTACCCTCTTCCTGCTCATAAATAGCCCGCATTTTTATCGAACCGCCGCCGCTAAGATACATTTTCTGTATATCTTCTGCAGAGGTGATGATTTCAGCATCGGTTGGGTAATCAGGCCCTTTGATATGCTCGAACAGGTCTTCCAGTGTACTTTCCGGCTTGTCCAACAATTGCAGACAAGCAGCCGCCACTTCCCGAAGATTGTGCGGCGGTATATCCGTCGCCATACCCACAGCTATACCCATCGTGCCATTAAGCAAGATATTGGGTAATCTCGCGGGTAACAACACCGGTTCTTTAAGGGTGGCATCAAAATTATCCGACCATTCAACCGTGCCCTGCCCTAATTCGCTTAGCAAGGTATTGGCATAAGCAGTCAGGCGTGATTCGGTATAACGCATGGCAGCAAATGATTTAGGATCATCCGGCGAACCCCAATTGCCCTGCCCGTCAACCAGTGGATAACGGTAAGAAAAATTCTGCGCCATCAATACCATGGCTTCATAACAGGCAGAATCTCCGTGCGGATGATACTTACCCAATACATCACCGACGGTACGTGCCGATTTTTTATACTTGGCAAGGGCGTTTAAACCCAGCTCGGACATGGCAAAAACAATACGCCGCTGCACCGGTTTTAAGCCATCGGCAATATGTGGCAAAGCCCGGTCGAGAATAACGTACATGGAATAATCCAGATAAGCTTTCTCGGCAAAATCCTTTAACGGCAATTGTTCAAAATTTTCTTGTAGACCCACTTAAAACTCATCCTCTGATAATTCAACGTAAAGCGCACGACTTTTCTCCAGGCTTTCCTGGCGCATTTTCCTGCGCAGTTCAGCCGCCACAAAATGCTTTTTTTCGGCCTCCGTTTCCAGTATTAAACGAGGCACTTCAAAAGATTTACCCTGTTCATCAATAGCCACCATGGTAAAGTAGCAAGAAGTCGTATGCCTTTTCTCATTGGTTCTTAAATGCTCGGCAACCACTTTTACCCCGATTTCCATTGATGACCGCCCCACATGATTAACCCGGGCAAAAAAAGTCACCAACTCACCAACATTGACTTGCTGTCTAAAGAATACCTGATCCAGCGCAGCGGTCACTACATAACTTTTGCAATATTTCGCCGCACAAGCATAAGCTACCTGATCCAGTAATTTTAATAAAGAACCGCCATGCACATTACCCGAAAAATTAGCCATATCGGGTGTCATCAGCACAGTCATTGTTAAGGATTTTTCTTGTTTAGTCATTTTTTATCGGAAATATTGATAGAAGTCTTATTGTAAAATCAGCGTAATGATTGGTTTTTTGTCACAATTCAGCCCACGTTTAATACGAGGCATAAAGGTAAGTAGCTGATCAAAAGTCTTTTAACAAAATAAAATACCGTCAACTTCATATAGTCCGCTTGCGGCAAGCAC
>CAIMDR010000547.1 GCA_903839795.1 uncultured Methylococcaceae bacterium
CGGCCTGCGGAATTACCTTAAGATATTTTTTCGTACTTTTCGTGGACTATTTTTATAGCTTAACCTGCAAAACTCAGCCGCTTTTTCTGATACTAAAAAAACTTAATTTCTTCTGCCACGATTTATCTTCCGGTCTGATGGGCAAGGGAAATAATACCGTTACTTTGAGTCCGCCAAATTGAGACACACCTAAAATCAAGTCGGCATTATGAATGGCAGCAATACGTTGCACGATGGAAAATCCCAAGCCCGTGCCCTTTGCAGTATTGGCCGTTTCAACACAGCGATGAAAACGTTCCAGAGACTTTTCATATTGGTCAGGTGCTATTCCCGGCCCGGAATCTTCAACACAAATTTGTAAATATTTCTCTTGGCCGGTCACGGTTATTAATACATTGCCTTTGGTAGGCGTATATTTGATCGCGTTATCAATAATATTCCGAATCAAAATTGAAACTAACGGCCCGTTAACAATAACGGGTACAGGATTATCTTCAACAAACTCCATCAAAATCTGTTTTTTGTGCGCCTCAGGTTCCAATTCGGCGATCACATGAACCACTTCACGGCTTACCATGGTATTTTGTTTGGTTAAAAACTCCGTGTTGGATTCAATACGCGAAAAGGTCAGCAATTGCTGCACCATATAAGTCATTCTATTAACGCCTTGCTTAATACGAGAAAGTGCCTGTTTACGGACTTCTTCATCGGTTGTTCTTAAGGCGACATGCGCTTGTGTCAATAACCCGGCTAAAGGCGTTCTTAATTCATGAGAGGCATCAGCGGTAAAGCGGCGCTCATGTTCAAAAGCCTGTTCAAGTTGGACAAAGAGATTATTAATCTCATTAACCACCGGCACAATTTCATTAGGCAGTCTTTTGATAGAGAGCGGTTTAAGGTAACTGGCTTCGCGCTTGGCGAGTGCTTTTTCCAATCTATTAATGGGTTTTAAGGACAATCCGACAATAAACCAGATAACCAACCCTAAAAAGGGCAACCCAATTAGAAACTGGGTAACCAGTTGTGAGGAGATTTCATCCGTTAATTCTGCACGAATCTCTTCTTTCTGACCGACATGGATAATATACTCACCGGTTGAATTGGTAATACTAAAAACGTGCCACACATAATCATCAATCTTGGTTTCACTAAAACCATGATCTGACGAAGCAAAAGCAAACAAGGGCGCACTATCCGAGCGTAACATTAAGCCGTCTTTTTTGGACCATAATTGAAAGGCAATTTTTCTTTCGTATTTATGACCCAAGGCATTAGCCTGTAGCAGATCATCAAAAATCGGCCATAACTGATCATCAATATTGGTTTGATTAAAGCCATGCACTGAAAATGCGGACTGGTTTGTTGAGCGCAGCAACAAACCATCATCCTCTGACCACAACTGAAAAGCACTTTTACTTTTAAACTTACGTTTTAAAGCGTAGGTATGCAATATCTCGTCGGCTTTTGCCTGCTCCTGGCTCCAGTGTCCGGACAACGAGCCTTCTCTTAGCAGGCTTTCGACAAAGGCATTAAGCACTTTAGCTGATTGTGCCAATTCCGCATCAAACAGATTGGCCACTTCATCACGCGTTACTTTATAACTAACATAAGCGGCAATTCCCCAAATAATCATGGATGCCGAAAGCAAACTGATCAGCAATAATTGCCGAAGGGAATAATTCATAGTTCGTCATCATTATCAATGATATAACCAACACCTCTAACGGTACGAATAAGCGTTGGATCGAGCTTTTTTCTAAGATAATGGATGTGAACTTCAACTGTATTACTTTCTACATCAGATTCCCATGAGTAAAGACTTTCTTCAAGCCTGGAACGAGAAACCACCTTGCCGATGTTGCTCATCAAAAAACTCAGTATCTCAAATTCTTTTTGCGACAACTCTACCTTCTCATTGTTAAAAGTAACCAAATGCGAGGCGGGATCTAAGACAATACCTTTATACTCAATAGTTGGCGCACTTCTGCCCTCGCTCCTTCTTGCCAACGCCCTTAACCTTGCGCAAACTTCATCCAGCTCAAACGGTTTAATAACAAAATCGTCCGCACCACTATCCAAACCCAACACACGGTCAGGAATCGTGTCTTTAGCCGTTAACACCATCACGGGCGTTTCGTCTTTACGAGCTCTTAACGCCCGCAAAATAGACAATCCATCCATATCCGGCAAGTTAAGATCCAATACAATCAGCTCATAAGTATTGAGTTTTAAAGCTTCATCAGCCAGTTTGCCATTGGTTAGCCAATCAACCGCATAACCTTCCATCTTTAAACCGGCAACCAAACCATCGCCCAGTATTTCATCATCTTCAACCAGTAAAAGTCGCATTTATCCTCCAAAAACTTTCAGCAATAAGGAAACGGGCGCATCCGCTATTGGTGGACACAAGTAACTTTGCTCCTTCTCCAGCGGGAGAAGGTTGGGATGAGGGGGATTAAATAAGGATTTTCTCCACTTTAATGTCCCCTCTCCCGCTGGAGAGGGCTTTAAGTAACTGAGCATCCAATCTTTTAGTCGCTCCCCCCAAGTAGCGGATGCGCCCGTTAAACCGTTCGCTGAGCGAACGGTCTTTTTTAATGCTTTATCATTAAGTTAACCCTATTGACGGTTAAGCCTTTTTTCGTAAACATTCACCTC
>CAIMDR010000548.1 GCA_903839795.1 uncultured Methylococcaceae bacterium
CCGTCTAAAGTTGGTAGCCAGTAAAGGCCAACCATCACGACAAAAAAAAAGCGCTGCCTGTTGTTAGGCAGCGCTTTTTTTGGAAGAAAATGTGTTGCTACATTAAATAAACAAACACAAACAAACCTAACCAAACGACGTCAACAAAATGCCAGTACCAAGCGGCTGCTTCAAAAGCAAAATGATTTTCCGGTGTGAAATGCCCTTGGGTAGTACGGAACAAAACCACACTTAAAATAATAGCGCCCACACAAACATGGAAACCGTGGAAGCCGGTTAACATAAAAAATGTAGAACCGTAAACACCTGAGCCCAAGGTCAAGCCCATTTCAGTATAAGCTTCATGATACTCGATAGCTTGAAAAGTGACGAACAAAAAACCCAGCGCAACAGTTGCCATTAAGCCTTTAATCAACTGATCGCGATTTTTTGCAAGTAAGCCATGATGCGCCCAAGTACAAGTAACGCCACTGGTTAACAGAATCAAGGTGTTCAAAAATGGCAAACCCCAAGCGCCCATAGGCTCAAAGTCACCGCCTACTTTGCCGGGGCCGTTAGTTGGCCAAACGGCTTCAAAAGCAGGCCACAATATTTCTTTGGTTGCGGCTTTAGCGCCTTCCCCGCCCAACCAAGGCACTGACAAGTTACGTATGTACCAAAGCGTGCCAAAAAATACCGCAAAAAATATGATTTCCGAAAAAATAAACCACATCATGCCATGGCGGTAGGAAATTCCGACCTCATGGTTATACATGCCTGTTTCACTTTCTTTGGCCTGCAAAGTAAACCAACCCACCAACATGGTAACAAAAATAAGAAAGCCTACTAACATAAAAGCAGAGCCCGTTGATGACATAAAAGCAATATTATTTAATTTGTCATTTAGATAATTTGCAAATCCAGCCAGCATAATCATCAAACCCGCCGTACCAATGACAGGCCAAGTCGCTTTATGCGGTATGTAATAAGCAGTATTTGTAGACATAAAATTCCCCTTTTATTTTTTTACTGATTTTTCAGTATTGTCGAAAAATGTGTATGACAGTGTAATGGTTTTGTATTGCTCCGGTATTTCCGGATTAATGACAAAACGCATTGGCAACGTTTTAGCTTCCCGAGCCTTAAAAGTTTGTTCCGAAAAACAAAAACACTCGGTTTTTTCAAAATAACTACTTATTACCGCAGGCGAAAAACTGGCAATGGCTCTGGCCAGCATATCTTTATCGGTTTTATTGGTCGCATAAAAATTGACCGTATAATATTCACCCGGATGCACTTTTAATTGTTTTTTTTCTGCATGAAATTCCATAGGCGTTGATTCATTCAATGTCGTCATGAATTCTACGGTAATTTCTCTGTTCAAATCGACTTTATAAGCAACTTCAGGGACTTTTTTAATATCATCAGGTCTATCTCTTTCTATCCATTTCCATTCACACAAAACATCATAAATGGGCACCAACGCGTAACCAAAGCCAAACATGGCCACGGCAACCAACAGCAACGTCCGCGCCAATTTAATGTTTTTCTTGCTGACATTATCGCTCATGAAGAAACAGCTTGTGCCACAGCAAACATATAAAGAATGAAGGCGATTGCCACCAAAACCACTGCCGTTAAAATATTTTTATTTTTTATAGTCATGTGTTAATCGATACATTGCAGGCATGGAGTCCGGCAATGTATCTTTTATACCTTAATGTGAGTCCAGAACGTGTTCGGTTGGCGCACTAGTCGGTGGTGTTGTCCAGGTATGATAAGGAACCGGTGAGGGCAAGGTCCATTCAAGACCGTGCTTGCCGGCATCTTCCCACACTTCATCGCTTACTTTTTCGCCGGTGCCGCCTCTAACCGTATCAATAACGATATACAGGAACAGCAACTGGCTGGCTCCAAATATAAAGCCACCAATACTTGAAATCATGTTCCAGTCAGCAAACTGAATGGCATAATCGGGGATACGACGTGGCATACCGGCCAGTCCCAAGAAATGCTGAGGGAAAAACAAGATATTTACAGAAATCACCGATAACCAAAAATGCAACTGACCGATTTTTTCGTTGTACATGTGCCCCGTCCATTTAGGCAACCAAAAATAACCGGCGGCCATCAAAATAAAGATGGAGGCAGGCACCAAGGTGTAATGGAAATGGGCAACGATAAAATAAGTATCGTGATACTGAAAGTCAGCAGGCGCAATAGACATCATCAAGCCGGTAAAGCCACCCATGGTAAATAAAACCACAAAGGCAATGGAAAACAGCATCGGTGTTTCAAAGGTCATGGCACCTTTCCACATGGTCGCGGTCCAGTTAAATACTTTAACGCCAGTCGGTACTGCAATAATCATGGTGGCATACATAAAATACAATTCACCGGCGATAGGCATACCGACCGTGAACATGTGATGCGCCCAAACAATAAACGACAGAAAAGCAATCGAACCGGTAGCCCAAACCATTGAGGCGTAACCAAACAACGGTTTACGCGCAAACACGGGAATGATGGTGGAAGCGACACCGAACGTTGGCAAAATCATGATATAAACTTCCGGATGTCCAAAGAACCAGAAGATATGCTGATACAGCACAGGATCACCACCACCGGCTGCATTAAAGAAGCTGGTATGGAAAAACTTGTCGGTTAACAGCATGGTCACTGCGCCGGCAAATACCGGCATAACAGCAATCAACAAAAATGCGGTAATCAACCAGGTCCAAACAAACAATGGCATATCCATCATTTTCATGGCAGGTGCACGCATGTTGAAAATAGTCGCGATAATATTGATCGCACCCATGATGGATGAAATACCCAGCAAATGCACCGAGAAAACGGCGAACGGCAGTGCTTTACCGACTGTAATCGGTTGCAAAACCAACGGTGGATATAAAGTCCAGCCACCATTAGGCGCACCGCCTTCCATAAACAAGGTGCTTGCCAGCAATAACACACCCGCAACCAGCATCCAGAAACTCATGTTGTTCATGCGCGGCAAAGCCATATCCGCTGCACCAATCATCAGAGGAATCTGCCAGTTAGCCAAACCAACAAAGGCCGGCATTACTGCACCAAACACCATAACCAATGCATGCATGGTGGTCATTGAGTTAAAAAACGCAGGATCTACAAACTGTAAACCCGGTTCAAATAATTCAGCACGAATAACCATAGCCATTGCACCGCCCACAAAAAACATGGCTAACGCAAACACCAAATACATCGTACCAATATCTTTATGGTTGGTGGTAGTAATCCATCTTAACAGCCCCTTGGCAGGACCGTGATCGTGATGATCATCGGCATGATGATCGTGTTCATCTACGACAGCAGACATACTTTATACCTCGAAAATAGTTAAAAAAGAGTGAGTCGACAGCAGCATCAGAAACTTAGTCATCATCATCGGGAAGTGCAGTTTGCTTTGGCTGTAATTCATCTCCGACTTTGTTGCCCAAATTATTACGAACATAGGTCATCAATTCTGCAGATTCCTTAGCATTCAATTTATCAAATTTTGGCATTTTTGAAGTACCTGCCCGCAAGAAGCCGTCTAAAGACTCCCATTTTCCTGTCGCTATGGCACTACCGGTTAAAGCAGGTATTAAACCAGGAACGCCCGCACCATTAATTTGATGACAGCCAACGCAATTTTTTAAATAGACCGACTCACCATGCGCCATTAATTGCTGGCTACTTTGATCACTTAAATCCGGTTTTTGTTTTTGCTGCTCCAGCGTCTTTATAACCCAGGCATCGTATTCAGGCTGCTCTAAAGCAATCACTACAATAGGCATAAATGCGTGATCTCTACCGCACAACTCAGTACATTGGCCGCGATAAGTACCTGCTTTATCCACAGAAGTCCAGGCCTCATTGATAAAACCGGGGTTAGCGTCTTTTTTCCAACCCAAATCAGGTACCCACCAAGAATGGATAACATCGGTCGATGTTAAGACGAAACGCACTTTTTTCTTGACCGGAATCACCAACGGCTTGTCAACGTTTAACAAATAATGAGGAACAGAACGTGGGTCAGCACCCTTTGTTCTATGCGCTCTCTCACTTGCTTCATCCAAATGACTTTCAAAATGAATATCGCTATTCAAGTATTTATAATCCCAATACCATTGCCGACCCGTCACTTGAATAGTCATATCAGACTTTTCAACATCGTTTAATTCCAACATGGTATATGTTGCCGGAATAGCCATAGCAACCAAAATCAAGGTTGGAATAATAGTCCATATAATTTCAACGGTAGTATTCTCATGAAATTGTGCCGCTACATGTCCCTTTGATTTACGATGATGGTAAATCGAGTAGAACATGACACCAAACACGCCAACACCTATGGCAACACAAATCCATAGAATTAACATGTGCAGATCATAAATGTCATTACTGACTTTTGTGACCCCTTTCATTAAATTGAGCGTGTAGTCCGCCTGCGCTGCTCCTAGCCCTAAAGCCATTAAGATCAGACCTGCGAATAGTTGCTTTGCTTTGTTCACGGAGCAGCCCCTTTCGATAGTAGTTATAAACTCTTGTAAGTGTTATATCGCTTCGTAATTTCAAGACACAAAAAAAGCCGTCTCAATCCCTTTACGTAATAATTATCACAAAAAACGAAATGATTTTAACCTATGACGCCTTTCTATGCCAGATGTCCTTGTGATGTTTTTTATTTGGCATAAAAAAAAAGCTTGTGACTTAAGAAGCCACAAGCCTTTTTTGTTAAAACGAGACTTGGTTTAACTATTTAATGCTTCAGCATAAGCTTTGTCAAAAGTAGGGATATGACTATCCAACCAACCTTTAACCATTTGCCCCACTTCTTCGGTTACGTCTGCTTCACCGGCATGAAACTTGGTTTGCAAACCTCCACAAATACCAATTAATGCGACATGCTCTTCTTTGTGACGATCATAGCCCGCATAGTTTTTTGCCAGCATTTCTTTTTCTTCATGCGCAAAATGACCCACAACATAAGCAATCAAATCATCCAACTGCGCCCCTATTGCAGATCGGGCGGCACCACTTGTTGCCAAATCATATAATTTGTTAAGTTTATCAAACAAGATTTTATGCTCGTCGTCTGCAAAAGCAACATCTGTACCGTATTGAGCAGCTGTCCACGTAATTAAAGCCATACATTTCTCCAGTGTTTTAATTATAATTATTTACCGCACAAAAAGTATGGATTATATTTAATACCCTGTCAATTTTAATGTAGTTGACTCAAAAAAGACGGATCAATTCGACAGCCACCGACCTCGGGATGATCCAACACATCCTGCTCAAAATCCCGATAAGTGGGTAACTGAAAGGCAATACGGTTAATTTTTCCGCCCGAGAACTCAAATTCCATTGCCCCGCCTTTGGAGCGTGGACTGCCCTCTTTAGTCGTAAATAACAAAATACCGCCATTAGCCGCCGTCTTACCCTGTTGATCAGAAAGTGTGCGGGCGCAACTGAGTTCATTAATAGATAATCCGGCAAAAACTTGTACCAACTGGTGTGCGCTAACAATAACACCACTCCCTGGAATAGGTGCGGGTGCCGGCACAGACACCGAGGGTACTGGCGGGATTGTCCCGGCAGGATTGGGTATTGTTACTGTTGCAGGCTCAGAAACTGTCGCGGATGCGGCAACCGGCTCCACCGATGGAGGAGCCAATAATTTCTCCAAACCAAAATCACCTAAATGATTTTGCAACAAAACACTCCCATCGCCATTGGTGGTCGTCGCCAACAAAGGAAACAACTGCTGCTCCATTTCGCTCTTGTTGGGGTTTTTAAGTACCGAAATCAGTTGCCGCTCAATTGATTTAAGCGGTGTAAAAAACTGTTCCTTTTTCTGCCCCGAGTCTTCAATCTGTTTCCAGTCTGCCGGTAAATTGACCGGTAACCCCATGGCTTTCATAACCGCATAATCATCCGCAATCAGGCACAAACCAAAATCCTTGGCGCGATAGCCTTCCATAACCTTAAGCGGAATCTCTCCACTCATCGCTTTTTGTGGCGGTGTGTTGTAATTTTTCCAATCACTGTTATTGGCTAAAAAATAATAAATAAAGGCATTTCTATCAAACTTATTAAAGCCCAAATCCTTCATGACCAGCTTTATTTTTCGGCAATTACCTTCTACTTCCTCGTAGTTATTCCAGTTGGGTTTTAGATTCGGCTTGGCAGGATGCTTTGATTCCTCAATCAGCTGCAACAGCTTCACTTCACCCTTGCCCGATTTAATGGGTGAGTAGCCAATTTCCTCCAGCGATAAATCCCGCGCATCAGGAATACCCTCCGGCGTTGTCTTTAACAACAAGGATGGAATAATTTCCGGATAAATTTTTAGCTCGCCTAGCGGCTGGGTATCGGAACCCAGTAGATTAATACCCCCTTCAGCTACTGCATAAACCTTAAATAGTGTGTAATTAAGTGCACCGGTTTTTCCCGAAAAAGTAACAATAGCCGGCAATGAATGTGATTCTGAACTGTGCTTTACTGACGTAGGCGATGGAGCGGCAGTGACTGCCGGATTGCTTTTCGCCCATTGCCCCGCAAACTGCCCCACTACGGCAACGCCTATACCCACGCCGGTTAACGCCAATAAATTACTGGCCGTTGTCACATCACCGACCAAACCTGACACATCCACATCACTGTTGGCACTGGAAATAAAACTATAATCAACGAGCGTTTCTTTACCTAAATCCAGACGCATCCAAGGGGTCAGGGTGATTTTTTTAGCATCAAATTTAAAATTACATTTACCTGATGTCGCTTGATACGAAAAACCAGCGGCTTCATTATTAAATTTGAGACCCTCATTCCGTACCGTAAAAATAAGCGCGGAAGACAAATCACCCTTCTCATAAGAAGGCGTCATATTGCTGCAACCACTCTTTGAGGCATTATCACCTTTAAAATCAAAATCCGAAATCAACCGCACATAGTAATCATCGCCATCAATGACCTGAAACCCGGGTAACGGTTGAAATTGATGAGGCTGGGTTAATTGCGCAGACTGGGGATCATTTGCCTGAGCCGAAGGATAATCAATGGCAATTTGCCGTGTGGGTGCGCAGCCTGCCAACATAACACTAACAACCACACTAAATTTAAAAGATGAAACAAAACGAATCGACATGCTTTAAACCTTATGCCGCAAGTCATACGGCGAATCAAGCTGGAAAAAAAGAAAATGATAGGGCTTACACGGCGCTTTTGTCATGCTTTATTTTTGACATACTGAATTATGCTGATAGACAGCCCGTTAACTAATGGATATTTTCAATTAACGCCTTCCACGTTTTCTCGCTTTGCATCAACTTTATTTATACAAAGGCTATTTCCTGTCAGGCTGTTTAATCTTCATAACCGGCTTTTCCCGATTTTACTATTGACACAAAAATACAAGTCATTCATCAAGCCGATATAGCCACTCCTGAATTTTTCCCACATTTTAAATTGATACCATGTAAAATTAAGATTATGTATTTCGTAATTTTAGGATATAAAAGTGTTTAGAGGAACAACCATACTTTCAGTACGTCGGGGCGACAAAGTTGTGATTGGCGGCGATGGCCAAGTCACCTTGGGCAATACCGTCATGAAAGGCAACGCGCGTAAAGTTCGCCGCCTGTATCATGACAAAGTCATTGCCGGCTTTGCCGGTGCAACAGCCGATGCCTTCACCTTATTTGAACACTTTGAAGGTAAGCTTGAAAAACATCGTGGCAATTTAACCAGAGCCGCTGTTGAAATGGCCAAAGACTGGCGTACAGACCGTGCCTTACGCAAACTGGAAGCATTGCTAACCATTGCCGATGCCAGAACCTCATTAATTATTTCCGGTACGGGTGATGTTATCGAACCCGAATTTGACTTGATGGCAATTGGTTCAGGCGGTGCTTTTGCCCAAGCGGCAGCACGCGCCCTACTGGAAAACACCAACCTGAGTGCGCGCGAAATTGTTGAAAGGTCTTTAAATATAGCTGCTGATATCTGTATTTATACCAATCACAATCTGCGCATAGAAGAACTAGACGCAGAACCTAATGAGTAAAAGCATGACACACATGACTGGGCATTTCTGCTCCTTGATCCGCGATCGTACCCGGATATCTGAAGCCAGTATCCACGCCTCGCCGTAAACGGGAGGTTAACAAGAGGCAAATTACCC
>CAIMDR010000549.1 GCA_903839795.1 uncultured Methylococcaceae bacterium
AACTGTAATTATTCAGTCCCCCTCTTTGACAAAGAGGGGTTAGGGGAGATTTTATTAGATAAATCCCCCTCAGTCCCCCTTTTTCAAAGGGGGAGGTGAATACTTACAAAAACTTCGTGTCCTTCGTGTCTTCGTGGTGATTATTTTTTAAGATTTTTTTTTGAATTTACGAATATATAATCTTGATTAGCGTAAGCTGACCTATTCTCTGACGGGTTTCTTATCCAGTTTTCTCTGCAAGGTACGTCGGTGCATGTTAAGTGCTCTGGCTGCGGCTGAAATATTACCCTCATGCTGCATTAATACTTTTTGCAGATGCTCCCATTCCAGGCGCTTGATGGATAACGGATTCTCACTAATCAAGACCGATGAGTCGCCTTCATTTTTATGAAGCGCACTGACAATTTCATCGGCATTGGCCGGTTTGGTTAAATAATGAATGGCACCGAGTTTTATAGCCTCAACCGCTGTGGCAATACTGGCAAACCCGGTTAGCATGACAATTTGCGTATTGTCATCCAAAGAAATCAGTTTTTTTACCAGTTCCAGGCCAGACTCATAGCCGATACGCAAATCGATTACGGCATATTCAGGAAGGCTTTGTTCGGCCAGAGTCATCCCGTCTTTTACATTGGTAGCCACCAACACGTCATAATTTCTTTTTTCCAATGCGGACTTTAATACACTGCAAAAAGTTTCATCGTCATCCACGAGCAACAGCCGTGGGTTATCCGTTTCCAGGATCGTCATTATCAGTCTCGGTATTTAAAAGGGGAAGTGTTATTTCAACACAGGCACCGCCTGAATCACTATTGGATAGGTTAATTTTTCCGCCTAAGCGATTAATCGTGGAATAGGTTAAAAACAAACCTACACCGAGCCCCCGTTTTTTACTAACGACGGGTTGTTTACCGGCAAATTCAACAATATCTGAAGAAAATCCGGGGCCAAAATCCCGAATCTTGATGATTATATAATCTAAATCCCAACTTGCGTGAAATTCTATGCCCTGCTCATTGGGAGACGCTTCGGCTGCATTATTTAAAATGTTAATCAATGAATGAGTCAACGTGCGTTCAGCAATTATTTTAGCATTGATAGCCACTTGGGGATCGATAAAAAAACTGAGTTTTGCACCCGCCTTGTGGGTTCGCCATTGCTTGATGACATCATCAAGATAATCCGTTAATAGTATCACACCACCTGATTCGGCACGCATTTCACCTGCTGATGCCGACATAACTGACAGGGCCTCTTTGCAACGGTTAATCTGTTGTTGCATGATCAACATTTTTTCGTTCAAATCAGGGTAGCGGTGGCTAGGATACTCCTGTTCAAGCTCGTGAGCCACTATTGCAATAGTGCCCAAAGGCGTTCCCATATCGTGCGCGGCACTGGCAGCCAACGTACCCAAGGCCACAACACGCTCATCCCTTAACGCATTTTCTCTGGCTTCGGCCAAGCTTCGCTCCTGAACCCTGAGCGTTCTAGCCAACTCAACCACAAAAAATGCAACCAAACCCGCACTGAATACAAAACCAAACCACATCCCGAACATGTGTAAACTAAAATAACTTTTATCATGCATGACATGCGTATTTTGCAGCATTCGATAAGTTTCTTCATTAGCATTTATCATGGCCGGGTCAGGCATGTGAGGCTCTATAGACGGCAAGGGAATATTAAACGCAATCAACATCGTATACAAGGAGGTGGTTAATATCACCATATACCAGGCATAAGCCTGAGGCAACATGATAGCGGTAATAATCAGGGGCAACAGAAACACCCAGGTGATTGGATTAGAAGCGCCGCCCGTCAGGTACAACAGCGCCGCAATAGTAAAGACATCAACTGATATCTGCGTAAAAATTTCCAGCTCGGTAACAGGCTCATCAGTCTCCAGACGCATTGACGTATAAAGATTAATCGCGCCTGATGATAGCACCACCAACCAAAGTTGCTGCTCCGGCAAGTTTATTTTAAGGCCATAGACGGATAAAATAATTAATAAAACCTCGCTCAGCATCATCATATTTCTGAGTATGAAAAGCCATTTAAGGTTTTGTCGAACCGGAATCTGTGATTGTGGCGATATATGTGTCAGCATTTTATTGGCTAGTTGAGGATAATTTGGAATTAAAAGGCGAGAAAGTCCCAAAGGTTATAGGCAAAAAATTAAAGTGGCAAGATGTTTTGACTTGCGCTTATACCATTAAAAAGGTACTGCGACAATATGTCACATTTTTATTTGTAGTATCTGTTGGTATTATTAGCCTAACTTTTAAAGCTCTTAACGAGTTTTTAGCTGAAAGTTGCGTTATATCACTCCTAATAGCCTCCAGGCGGTTTTTAAAACCGCCATTTTTTTGCCTGTTTTTACCCGGTGTTAATCAAAAGCGACGCCTAATCCGCCCAACCCACAGTACCCCATGGGTTCTTTGGCCAAATATTGCTGATGAAAATCTTCTGCATAATAAAAAATGCCGGCGGGGATAATCTCTGTAGTTATTTGCTTAAAACCTGCTTGCGTGAGCAAATGCTGGTAAACTTTTTTTGACATCTGCGCCTCATCGAGTTGTTGCTGGGTGTTAGTGTAAATTCCGGAGCGATATTGCGTCCCGCTGTCATTGCCTTGCCTCATGCCCTGAGTCGGATTATGGGATGTCCAAAATAATCGAAGCAAGTCTTGGTAAGTTATTAATAACGGATCGTAAACAACTTTTACCACTTCGTTATGCCCGGTCAAGCCGGTGCATACTTCATCATAAGTCGGGTTGGGCGTATAACCGCCGCTATAACCCACAGCGGTACTAAAGACACCGGGTTGTTGCCAGAATTTTCGCTCAACGCCCCAAAAGCAACCCATGCCAAATACGGCCTGTTGCAAATTAGCTGGAAAAGGCGGTGCAATGGGGTTACCCGTTACAAAATGTTGATTGGTAATGCGCATTTCAGTCACTCTGCCAGGTAATGCTTGATCAGGTTCGGGTAGGGTAAGCTTTTTTGATGATAAAATCATAACTTATGGTATTTTGGTGGACGAATTAAGCGAGTATTACATTTTATAGTACCGGAATTAATTATTATAACAAAGCAGTTACTGTTAACGAGAGAGTCATGAGAGAGCAAGATTTATTACGCCGTTTTTTATTTGAAGAGTTGGGAGTCCGGGGTGAATGGGTTAAATTAACCACCAGTTGGCAAGCGGCCAAGCAGCATCAGCAAGGCCCTTTAAATGCACAACTTCAATTAGGACAGGCGTTTGCGGCGGTGGTTATGCTATCGGCAACCATCAAATTTAACGGATCAATAATACTTCAAGCGCAAGGTGATGGTGACTTTAAAACACTGGTTGTACAATCCACGCATGATCAAAAGATTCGCGGTTTGATCCGCAGCAATGACCACGTTCCTGAAGGGTCATTAGAAAACATGTTTGGACAAGGACGATTGGTATTAACCATTGAGCCTGATGATGCCCAACCTTATCAGGGCATTGTGCCCCTTCAAGGTAAAAATTTGGCAGACGCCTTGCAAACTTATTTTGAGCAATCCGAGCAACTTAAAACACGGTTGTGGCTATTTGCCAATGAAACCGAGGCCGTTGGTTTGTTATTACAGGAACTACCAACGCAAAATAACGATAAGAGCGCTTGGGAACATATTGAGATACTGGCAAACACGGTTACTGAGCAGGAATTGCTGGAACTGGATTGTGAAGAGTTGTTGTATCGCTTGTTTAATGAAGATTTAGTCAGGTTGTTTGATGCCGAACCGGTTGAGTTTCGGTGCTCCTGTTCCAGGCCACGTATAGAGAGAACGCTACGTGCACTGGGCGAAGAAGAACTGGAAAGTATTTTGCTAGAGCAAGGTCGCATTGAAATAGCGTGTGAATTTTGTGGTGAGCACTATCATTTCGACCGGATTGATGTAGACGCTTTGTTATCTACAGAAGGCGTGGCCAATCCCTCTACAACACGACATTAATTGACCCCAAAATGAAACGATTTTTTATATTAATACTGTCACTTTGGCAGCAACGCCTGAAACTCTATGTCGTTGCCGCCCTGACAGGAGCCATTATTGGTGTTGTGGTACTGGCTCCCAGCTACGATTATATCGATTCCAAAACGCATACCGATAGCACGGCCTCATCAATCGATTATATGTCGAGCCAGTTCAAAGAGCTTTTAAAAGGAAATGTGTTCCAAAATAGCATGATGCTGTTTTATGCAGAAATTGGCGCCATGCTGGGTTTATTAACCATTGGTCTATACAGCTTTTTACATAGGCGCTTATTGCGTATTGAGCTGTTAAAAATGGAACTGGATAAGGATATACCGTTAATCATTCGGCAAGGCGAAGGGCCTTTACTGGAATTTAAATCATCTTTTCGCTGGGACGTGGAGCAGTCATGCACCAACCGGCAACTTGAAAGCGTGGTATTAAAGTCCTTGGCAGGGTTTCTCAATAGCCATCATGGCGGAACATTATTGATTGGGGTGGCAGATGATGGCCGGATTGTTGGTTTGGAAAACGATTTTAAGACGCTTAAAAAGCAAAATCAGGATGGCTTTGAACAGACCCTGATGACAGCGATAGCGGCTAATCTTGGCGCTGATTTATGCACACACATTAGTATTTTGTTTCATGTCGTAGAGGCTAATGCCATTTGTAGGCTGATTGTTTTACCTTCCGATAGACCGGTATTTTTAAACCAGGGAAACGCACCCAAACTGTTTCTTAGAACGGGGGGTGGAACGCGGGATTTAAACATTCAGGAGGCGCTGGAGTTTGCGCCCATTCGCTGGAAAAGAGCCAATTAGCAAGGGCGTCACGAATTTTCTTATTCACCACGAAGGCACGAAGAACACGAAGAAAAACAAATAAAAATTCGTGCTCTTGTAGTCGAGTGCCTGTGTCGGGTTACGGCTAGCGCCTAACCCGACCAAACTCCAGCCGCAGTATTATATTATTATGATGCTTAACTTAATGGCTAACTTGGGCAATCCAGTCTTGCAGGTTGTAATAATTGGTGATGCGGGCCACTTTGTTGTCACGGATTTCAAAAAACGCACCTGCGGGTAAGTGATATTTTTGTCCGTTTGCAGTTGGCAGACCTTCATCAGTTTTAATATATTCGCCCAATACCACAAATTCAGCAGCGGCGCGTTTGCCATCGGCTGTCGCCATAATGACCATATCAACCAGTTGTTCTTTGTAATTAAAGTTCATGCACGCCATGAACTGGGTAAAGGCTTCTTTGCCAATTTCCCGTTTGCCTTGATTGATGTCATGGATCACATCATCAGTGAGCAAATTTAAAAAAGTCTCCATATCGCCGCCATTAAAAGCCGCATAGTAGTTTTCTACCAAGTTAATACTGTCTTGTTGATTCATATTTTTCCAAATTTATAAGTTAGTAATATTATCATTGTCAATGAAAAGCACGAAAACCAAAAGTAAACACTTCCAAGCGACACGATAAACAGTTATCTTTGTGAGACAAGATTGCAAACCTCCGAGCTGCGTGGAGTTTTTATGCATCTTTCAGCTACCTACTTTAGACGGGAAGGCTATCAACTTAACACTTGACAGACCTGGCAGGTTTTATAAACCTGCCAGGTCTAATTTCGGTATTTTTGTCTCGGCTAAAGTGGACAACCCATCCTTCATTTGATCGTGATTATTCTTCCGATAGCTTATAGACGGCAAACAACAACAATGCAGCCGTTAACACCGCTATACCAATAATTGCAAGTAAACCCATTAGCATAACTATAACTCCTTGATCTCTTTTGTTCTTTGAGAAATCTTGATTACCAATAAAAAAATAATTGCTAATAAAAATACGGTAAAAAATGAGCCAAGCCAAAATATAGAATCTACATGACTCTCATCAAATCGTTTGATTATTCCACCCACTACAATTATCAACATACCGAATGTCAAACTCATTGCCACTCTTAACGTATTTAAAATTTCTTTAACTTCATCTAATTTGCTCATAATTTCACAATACATTTTAATTTAATGACTGTCAATTTTTAATCAACGCGTAACGGTGCAACCCCGTTACGCCTGAGCATAACCTGTTCTACTATTGTTTTTGGATTCACTGCCCTGTTTATTTTTTTCGTGCTTTTCGTGCTTTTCGTGCTTTTCGTGGACTATTCTTTTAAATCAATCCTTTCCCCAGCCGCCCTCTCGCAAGGTTACGGTTCGGTTAAATACCAGTTTACCGTCAATACTGTCCACCGCATCCAGGCAAAAATAACCGGTTCTTTCAAATTGGTAGCGACTTTCCGGCAGCGCTTGAGCCAGACTGGCTTCTACGCGGCAACCGTTAAGAACTTCCAGTGAATCCGTATTGATGGCATCCAGAAAGTTATCTTCATTATCCGGGTTAGGCACGGTAAACAAGCGATCATACAAGCGAATTTCTGCCGGCTGTGAATGTTGCTCGGAAACCCAATGAATAACGCCTTTTACTTTACGTCCTTCCGGATTTTTACCCAGCGTGTCAGGATCATAAGTACAACGCAATTCAGTCACAACCCCTTCAGCATTTTTGATGACTTCGTTACATTTTATAACGTAAGAACCACGTAAACGCACTTCACCACCGTCAATCAAGCGATTGAATTTTGGTGGCGGAAT
>CAIMDR010000550.1 GCA_903839795.1 uncultured Methylococcaceae bacterium
GAGGTGAATAACTACGATTTATAAATGCCGGCCTTTAGCTTTGAGACCCTGCTTTTTAACGGTATGATTCTTTATATCGCCATCAATTGATTGCCCTGGATATTATCTTAGCCTTATTTCCTTTCACGAACCTTTCACATTAACTCTTTTCAGCCTATGAACATTTTATTGATAGAAGACGATGCGGTATTGGCTGATGGCTTAATATATACCTTGACCCATGGCGGTTATACTGTCACCGGTGCAACCACGGGAGCTTATGCTGAACATTTACTGCAAGCGCAAGGTTTCGATTTGATCGTGCTTGACTTGGGCTTGCCGGATATCGACGGCTTGGAATTATTGCGCAGATTACGACGGCTAAAAGTGCCCCTGCCCATCATGATTTTAACCGCCCGGGATGGCGTAAATGACCGGATCACCGGTATTGAGCAAGGCGCTGATGACTATATGACCAAGCCGTTTGAACTTCGGGAATTGGAAGTGCGAATTAATGCCCTGATTCGGCGTTGTTATGGCGGCTTTAGTAACGCTATTGTCATTGGACAACTGGTATTGGATACGCATAACCACCAAGTGTTGGCAGAGGGGCAGCCGATTTTGCTATCAGCTCGGGAATATGGCGTTTTGGAAATTTTATTGCTGCAAGCAGGGAAAGTCGTTGCCAAGGATAGGATTGCCCAACGCTTATCGGTTGACGGTGACGCACTGACAGATAATGCCATTGAAATTGTCGTTCATCGCATCCGCAAGCGCATAGAGCCATACCAAGCGGTTATTCGAACGGTTCGCGGATTGGGTTACTTATTAGAGAAATCAGTTGATGAATAAAAACAAAAGCCTAAAAACGGAAATGCTTTTCCGTTTGGTTATTCCGCTTATTTTTTTCGTGATATTTGATGCCACCCTGTCTTATTTCGTTACCCTGCATTATGTCGATGCCGCGTATGACCGCTGGTTACTGGATTCTGCCAGATCCTTAACACAGGAAATAAAAATGCAGGACGGTAAAATAGTGGTCGAATTGCCAACCGCCGCTTTGGAAATATTTAAATGGGACGAGGAAGACAAAACCTATTTTAAAATTACTTCTTCAGAACAAAAAATGCTGGCAGGCGACAGTCTTGTTCCGGAACCCATTGATTCAAAAACAGATTGGTCTCAGCCTGTTTATTTTAACGATAAAATGTATGGAGAATCAGTCAGAGTCGTCTCTATGTTAGTCGCGCTTGATAAGGCACCGGAAAAAGTTTTTATACATGTCGCGGAAACCATGAATAAGCGCAGGGCAACGATGCTGGATATTTTATTGGCTGATATGATTCCGCAAGTCATATTAATTTTAGTCACCGGCATTTATCTGTTAACCGGCTTAAAAAAAGGCTTAAAACCTTTGCGCTTATTGGCGGAGCAAATTAGTCAACGCTCGTTGCGTGACCTGAGTCCTATCCCGGAAACGCATGTTTTTCTTGAGGTACGCACCCTGACTGATACCATTAATGAGTTACTGGAAGCACATACTTTAGCGATTGCTACCCAACAACGTTTTATTGCAAATGCCGCACATCAACTCCGCACGCCCTTGGCCGGCTTAAAACTGCAAGCCGAGCGTGCGCTGCGTGAGCAGGATTTGTCGGCAATGCAACCGGCACTCCAACAAATCCAAAACAGTGCTGATCGCATGTCGCATTTAACGACACAATTATTGGTACTCGCCAAATCTGAACCCATCAATGGCGGCTATGAATTAGTACCGATAGACCTTTGCCAAATAGCCAGAAAAACCTGTATGGACTGGGTACCTAAAGCACTCCAGAGAAACATGGAATTAAGTTTTGAAAGTCCGGAAGAGCCTATTTATATTCAGGGTGATGCCATACTGCTAAGGGAATTATTGGCTAATCTTTTGGATAACGCCATTTCTTATGGTTATGACAACGGGAATATTTGGGTCAAACTTAACAACTATCCCTTACCCTGTTTGACGGTAGAGGATGACGGCCCCGGCATACCTGATATTGAAATTAACAAGGTTTTTGAGCGCTTTTACCGTATCCCTGGAAGTACGGGTAATGGTTGCGGCTTGGGGTTGCCGATCGTTAAAGAGATTGCTGATCTGCATAAGGCACGCTTTACACTGAGTAAATCCGGTAGCAAAGGCGGAACCCGAATTGATTTAATCTTTGCAACGACTTAGCCTGTTGGGCAGCAACTTTTCGTTGCCCAATATTCAACGGACAAAAGCATCATGTGAATAGTCAATATTTTCTTTTCCAGATCAGGCAGCAAGTCTGCTTCAGTTTTTGGTTATTTTTTATTCCTTAATAGCATTATTGCTTATATTGCCCTACTATGGTGGATTTTTATCTACAGCTGATTGGCATTAACTCAAGTGACAGAATTGGAATCATTTTTTAGCGGTGATGGCGCGTTATCAACCGTTATATCAGGTTATCAGCCACGCGCAGCCCAGCTTGAAATGGCTGCGGCCATTGCGGATGCGATTGAGCAAAAACGGCATTTAATAGCAGAAGCGGGAACCGGAACCGGCAAAACCTTTGCTTATCTGGTACCCGCTATTTTATCCGGCAAAAAAGCCATTATTTCAACCGGCACCAAAAACCTTCAGGATCAGCTGTTTAATAAAGACTTGCCGATTATTCGCAAAGCCTTAAAAACACCTTTTATTGCCTCGCTATTAAAGGGCAGAAGTAATTATTTATGCACCTATCGATTGAAAAATGCGCTGACTTCAACCTTGGGCTTTAGCAAGGAAGAAGCCGGTGCCTTGGCTAAAATAAACAAGTGGTCCAAACGCACCAAAGCGGGTGATATTTCGGAAATGTCCGAAGTCACTGAAGGTGATCCGGTCTGGTATCAAGCCACGTCTACGCTTGATAATTGTTTGGGGCAAGAGTGTCCGGATTATGCAGAATGTTTTTTGGTTAAGGCACGCAAGAAAGCCCAAGAAGCCGATGTATTGGTGGTTAATCATCATTTATTGTGTGCAGACTGGTCGCTACGGGACGGCGGTTTTGGTGAGTTATTACCCAACGCCGAAGTGGTTGTTATCGATGAAGCCCATCAATTGGCCGATACCGCCTCCAATTTTTTAGGGATTACCGTCGGTGCCAAACAACTTAATGATTTGGCACAAGATGCACTGGTGGAATATCACAAAGATGCCCGAGATATTCCTGCGTTACGCACGGCTTGCGAAGATTTGGAACATGAAATTAAAGATTTGCGACTGGCGTTTGGACTGGAGCTTAAACGGGGTGAATGGCAGGATATTGAAAATAACCCCAAAATAGCAGGCGGTTTAATCGAAGTTAAAGAGCAATTGCAACGCCTGACGGATCAATTAAAGCTGGCATCCGTTAAAACCAAAGCACTGGAATCCTGCTTTAAACGCGCTGAAGAGCTGATCCAGAAATTGGAGCTTATTTTAAATGATCGCAGCGGTAAATGGATACGCTGGTATGAGACGCATAGGAAAACCTTTACCTTAAGTCTTACCCCGTTGGATATTGCCGCAGAGTTTCACGGCTTTATGCAACAACATAAAGCCGCGTGGATTTTTACGTCAGCGACCTTAAGTATTGCCAACAAGTTTGATTATTTTGCCAATAATCTGGGGCTTGAGTCAGCGGCCAGTGAAAGTTGGGGCAGTCCTTTTGATTATCCCAATCAATCCTTGTTTTATCATCCTAAAGGCTTACCGCAGCCTAATGATCCCAGCTTTATTCCCACCATTGTCGAGTTTGCTTTACCGGTGTTACAGGCCAGCAAGGGCAGGGCGTTCTTTTTATTTACCAGTCATCGGGCGCTTAATCAAGCGGCAGAACTGCTGGAGAAAAAACTAAAATATCCTCTGCTGATTCAGGGCAGTCGACCTAAGGCGCTATTGTTGGAACAGTTTCAAGCCGCCGGTAATGCGGTGCTGTTGGGGACTTCAAGCTTTTGGGAAGGGGTCGATGTCAGGGGCGAAGCGTTATCCTGCGTGATTATTGACAAACTTCCGTTTGCATCGCCGGGTGATCCGGTGTTAAAAGCACGTTTGGAAGCCATGACACAACAAGGCAAAAATCCGTTTTTTGAGTATCAACTGCCCACTGCCGTTATTGCCTTAAGGCAGGGCATCGGTCGGTTGATTCGTGATGTCACTGATCGGGGGGTTTTAATGGTGTGTGATCCGCGCTTATTAAAACGCGCCTACGGACAACTATTTTTGGACAGTGTGCCCCCGATGAAGCGAACCCGCGATATAGCCGATGTCCAGGCATTTTTTCTGATTGTAACGGATTATGGGGGCAAGTTAAATATGACATGTGATTGATTTTGTTAGATACCATATACTTGGTTACAACTAAAATCATGGTGTGTCTCATGAAAACGAATTTACGCGAAAAATGCTCCATTTGTATTCC
>CAIMDR010000551.1 GCA_903839795.1 uncultured Methylococcaceae bacterium
GCGATTGAAAAAATGATTTTTTAAACTTTTCGATTTGTTGTTTTATCGTTTTTTTGATGATGGACATGATTAAAGCCTGGTATAGAATAATGAATGCATTAATCATTCTATCTCATCTCATTAAAGTTGGCATTTAATATTTTAATACAATGGGTTATGGTTTTAAGGTAGCAGTATTAGTGCCAGTGCGGCCATTTTTTCTTTGTTACGCTGGATACTGCCGCAAGATCTGGTTTTATACACGCCTTTGTATGGCGAGTATGCGCATATTGCCGGAGAGCTGGGGTGTCAAGTGCATAACATTGATCGGTTTAAGCCGTTAACAACCGATATTCCTAAAGCCAGTACCGTGATTTTTGTAAATCCATCCACGCCGGACGGGCAGCTTTATGATCTGCAAGAACGACTGACTGCATGGCAAGCGGCGGAGTGTCATATCATTGTTGATGAATCCTTTTTAGATTTTTGCGTGGCAGAGTCGGTCGCTGAGTGCATAGCCGGTTACGATAAACTTTATATTATCAAATCCTTAAGCAAGTTTTACGGGTGCGCCGGTATTCGTGTCGGCTTTATTATTGCGGCAGCACCAGTAATAAAAGAGCTAAGACGTTACGAACCCGCGTGGAAATTATCAAGTTTTGATATGATATATATGCAGCAAGCGTTGGCAAATGACGATTTTGTTGAAAAAACCCGAGAGCAGACAGCGTCACTACGAAACATGCTGCGACTTGCTTTGCAATCTTCCGGGTTGTTTGAACGGATTTATTCAGGGCAGGCCAATTTTCTGTTGGCAAAATTAGCCAATCAGGGCGATGGTTATCATTTGCAGACACTGCTGGAACCGTCACGTATTTTAATTCGGGTTTGTGATAATTTTGAGGGTTTGGATAAGCGTTATGTCCGTTTTGCTGTAAAAAATGCACAAGCCATTAATCTACTTGCCGATAGCTTAAAAGCACTGTCATCCCATTTTGATAGTCGATTTGAGCTTGGGAATGCGCATGAAATAACTTAGGCATCTTGCTCCCTCTCCCTCCGCGAGAGGGCTGGGGTGAGGGGATATAAAGGGTCAAGTATTTCATGCACGCTCCTTAATGAATAAGCCTGTTTTCAAGCGACATTGCACCACTTTATTTATGGATTAAAAGGATATATGAAACCATTAGCTGTTTTTGGAACCGGTTCAGATGCGGGTAAAACGAGTCTGGTCATGGCGTTGTGCCGAATTTTTGCCGACCAAGGGATAAAAGTCGCGCCTTTTAAGGCGCAAAATGTATCCAATAATTCTGCCGTTACCAAAGAAGGTCGAGAGATTTCCAGGGCGCAATGTTTACAGGCTGAAGCAGCACGCGTAGAACCCAGTTATTTGTTTAATCCGGTCTTGCTTAAATCGCAGGGTAGCAGTTCGGTGCAAGTCATAGTCAACGGATTGGTGCATAAAAATCAAAGCGTAATCAATTATTATGATGAAATTGAGGGGTTGAAATTACAGGTACAACAGTCATTTTCTCGCTTGCAGCAAGATTACGATTTGGTTATTGCTGAAGGCGCGGGATCGCCGGTTGAATTAAATCTGCTGGAAAAAGACTTGTCGAATACGTTTATCGCCAACACCTTTAACACCAAAAATATTTTGGTTGCCGACATAGAAAGGGGCGGGGTGTTTGCCTCAATTTACGGCACTATGGCATTGATGGACCCGGTGATGCGAAGTAACCTGATTGGCGTCGTTATTAATAAGTTTCGGGGCGATCGGCGTTTTTTTGATGAGGGCGAAAAAATTATCAGGGATCGATTTGGTATACCTGTTCTAGGTGTTTTGCCTTTTCAGGCTTTAAATATTGATATGGAAGATTCCCAGTCCCTGAGCAATTATCAACAGCGTCTGGACGATGTAAAAATTCGTGTTGGGGTTATCGTCTATCCAGGCTTAAGTAATTATAACGATCTTGATGTTTTAATGGCAGACCCCGAGATTTATGTGGAATTGATTCATGCCAATCGTTCGCTGAATAACTTTGATATGATTTTGCTGCCCGGCAGCAAAACCGTCATTCGTGATTTGCAGTGGCTAAAACAGCAGGGTTTATTTAATGAGCTTCAGCAGTTTAACAAGCCTGTTTTTGGCATTTGCGGCGGCTATCAAATGCTCTGCGAAAGCCTGCACGATCCCGAGGCGATAGAGCATGATGAACCTATTATTGAAACGGGTTTAAGTTTTATTGATGATATTGTCATTTACCAAACCCCTAAAATACTCCAGCACGGCAATTATCAACTGTTTTCATACACGGCCATAAACGGTTATGAAATCCATAGTGGACGCATGAACAAGTACCCCTTGTTTTACCAAGGTGGACGTTTTATGGGCACGCATATCCATGGGGTTTTTGATGATGATGCTTTTCGTGGTGATTATTTTAAAGCCATTAATCCTAACTATCAGGGTTTTGAGTATGCAAGTTACCGCGAAGAGCAAATACAGGGCTTTACTGATATGGTCGCGGAAAATCTGGATACCGCAGCTATCTTACAAGCGCTTCAGGCTGATTGATGGCTTTTGAATTAGCGGCTTTAGCCTATCTTATCGACAGTGTTTTTGGTGAATTTCGCTGTAAACATCCCGTGGTATGGATGGGCGAGTTTATTTCGGGATTTGAAAAACGTTTTTATCAAGACCGAATTTTACCCGGTGCGTTATTGGTCATCAGCTTGGTCGTGTTGACCTTGTTGATTAGCAGCATGCTTGTTTATCTGAGTGAAGGGTTGGCTTCGTGGTTGTCTTTGATACTGCTGGCTGTGCTTGCCTCAACCGGACTGGCCATGAAGTTGTTACATGCCAGCGTTGCTGAAATAATAACCGCTCAACAACCTAAAAAGGCTTTGAGCTTTCTGGTGAGCCGCGATACTGAAACCATGACGGAAACCGAAATTTATAAAGCGGCGCTTGAAACTTGGGCCGAAAACCTCAGTGATGGTGTTATCGCGCCGTTGTTTTATTTGGTATGGTTTGGTTTGCCGGGGATTGCCGTTTATAAAGCCATTAATACGATGGATTCCATGATTGCCTATAAAACAGGGCATTATTTTTATTTTGGCAAAACCGCCGCCCTTGTTGATGATATAGCCAATTTTATACCGGCACGACTCACGGCGTTATTGATTGTTTTATTAGCCCAAGATAAACGCCGTGCGTGGCAATGCTTATGGCGCGATGGTCATAAGCTGGAAAGTCCTAATGCCGGTTACCCGATAGCAGCAATGGCCGGTGCTTTAGGGGTTGCCTTGGGTGGCGATGCTTATTATCACGGACAACTGAAACATAAGCCGGTATTGGGTGAGTCCGTTAATCCCGTTAATAAAGCCGTATTAGCCCAAGCCTTAGCGATGAAAGCAAGGATTGATGGGATGGTTTTGGGTTTATTGGCGATAGGGGCTGTACTGATATGAAGACACTGTTTATTGGCGGTATAAAAAGCGGAAAATCCCGTTTGGCGGAAGCTTATATATTAGAGCAAGCGCACAAAGACAAGCCTTACTATTTGGCAACAACGGAATTTTTTGATGATGAAATACAAACTCGAGTGACCATTCATCAACAGCGCCGTAAAGATTTTTTTATCACACTGGA
>CAIMDR010000552.1 GCA_903839795.1 uncultured Methylococcaceae bacterium
GTCGAAGGGCGGAGCGCGTGGTGGCGTTTCCGGCAACTCATCGTAAAGAGTGCCGGAAACGCTTATTCTCGCATGCGCTCGAAAAGCCTTATTACGGCCTACGCCGTTTCTGGCACTTATCATTTATTGCCTACATGCATGCATGGTAATACATGCAATTATCAATAATCTATAAAATCACGGTAAGAAAACTTGAACATCGAGCTGTACTTAAACGTATTTTCAACTAAAAATAAAATCCGTTGAAATCCGTATAAATCAGTATCATCCGGTAAGTATTCACCTCCCCCTTTGGAAAAGGGGGACTGAGGGGGATTTATTTAAAAAATCTCCCCTAACCCCTCTTTTTCAAAGAGGGGGACTGAATAATTACGTCATCCGTGTTCCATGATCTAAACCTGCATCTACTGAGTAGACGATAAAATCATGTCATTCTGGCTCTGATGCCAAAATCAAACCGATAAATAGCCTTTAATCTTGGCGGCATCCACTTCACCCCGTTTATCTTCGTGGATAAACGTGCCTTTATCCATTACGATAATCCGGTCTGCAATTTCCATGGTAAAACTGAGTACCTGCTCAGAGACTATAATCGTAATCTCGCGCATTTTTCTAATTTCATTCAAGACCTTGGCAATATCTTTAATAATAGAGGGCTGTATGCCTTCAGTGGGTTCATCCAGCAACAACACTTTAGGGTTGGTCACCAAAGCACGCGCAATCGCTAACTGTTGCTGTTGACCACCGGACAGATTGCCGCCTTTACGATGGCGCATATCATACAACACCGGAAACAAGGCATAGATGTCTGATGGTATTTCCCGTGTTTTAGATTTTTCCAGACCTGTTTCAATATTTTCCTGCACGGTCATGGTTGGAAAAATCATCCGTCCTTGCGGAACGTAAGCCAGCCCTTTTGCGACACGCTGATAAGTTTCGATACCGTTTAGATTTTCGCCATCGACCGAGGCATGGGAGGCTTTGCTTGGCAATATGCCCATCAGGGATTTAAATAATGTTGTTTTTCCCATGCCGTTTCGACCCATAATAGCAAGCGTTTCGTTTTTTTCTGCCTTAAAGCTTAAACCGTGAATCACCTGGCTTTGCCCATAACTCACTTGTAAATCTGCAACTTCAAACATGATCAAATTCCTCTTGATGGATAAACCGATTTTATCTTGTGATCAAACTCAAGCTAAGGAATGTGCATGACATAATTTGACCATTTATATCCCCTCACCCCAACCCTCTCCCGGCGGGAGAGGGAGCAAGGAGCCTAAGTTATTTCATGCGTATTCCTAAGTAATTATTTACCTCCCCCCCTTTGAAAAAGGAAGATTGTGAGGAATTTATCTAACAAAATCTCCCCTAACCCCTCTTTTTCAAAGAGGGGGGGCTGAATAGTTACCAAGCTAATGCCCCAAATAAACTTCTATCACTTTTTCATCCGCCTGAACTTTTTCCATAGACCCTTCGGCCAAAATTTTGCCTTGATGAAGCACGGTCACTTTATGGGCAATTTTTTTCACAAATTCCATATCATGTTCAATCACCAGCACAGAGCGATTTTTACAAATACGGTTGAGTAATTCGGCAGTTTGATCACGCTCTTTAGCACTCATTCCCGCTACCGGCTCATCCAACATTAACAGCTCCGGATCTTGCATCAAGAGCATACCAATCTCCAACCATTGTTTCTGACCATGACTGAGCAAGGCAGCTTCCATCTGTAAATGCTCGGTCAGCAAGACTTCGGCAGCAATTTTGTAAACCTGTTTTTGTAGAGCCGTTGTGCGCTTGAAGGTTAAACTGCCCCATACGGAGCGCCCTACCGGATAGGACACTTCAAGATTTTGATAAACCGTTAGATTTTCATAAATTGACGGTGTCTGAAACTTTCTGCCAACACCGGCACGCACAATCTCATGCTCGGGTAACTTGGTCAGTTCTTTATTTTTAAACTTGATAGTTCCCGAGGTTGATTTTGTTTTTCCACAGATTAAATCCAATACGGTTGTCTTTCCGGCACCATTAGGACCAATCACCACGCGTAATTCATTTTTATCGATATACATGGTTAATGCATCAACTGCCTTAAATCCGTCAAATGAAACCGTTAAGTCTTCAATAGCCAACACAAAGTCCGTATTACTCATATTATTTCTCCAATCATTTTGGAGGCTTTTTTACTGACTTTTGATACGTATTTAGACACAACCCCGGCTATATCAAATTTCTTTGCATACTTCTCATAGATGCCCGCCAGGCCGTCCGGAAAAAACATGACCACCGCGATAAACAGTCCTCCCATCAAAAACAACCATAACTCCGGAAACGTTTCAGAAAAAACCGTCTTGCCAAAGTTAACCAGCAAAGTGCCATAAACTGCACCAATCAATGACATACGCCCGCCCACAGCGGCAAAAATAACCATTTCAATGGAAGGCACAATACCCACAAAGCTGGGAGACATAAAACCAATCTGGAGCGTAAACATGGCGCCGCCAATGGCTGATATCATGGCCGCAACACAAAAAATGAATATTTTGAAATTTGAAACATCATAGCCGGAAAACCGGACACGCTCTTCTTTGTCACGCATTGCCAGTAACAACATGCCAAATTTAGATGTCAGTATGTAACGCGCCAACAACATACACCCAATTAATAAACCCGCATTTGCAAAATATAAAATGTACTTTGCGCTCTCTGTTCTGATATCCCAACCCATCATGGTTTTTAAGTCAGTGATGCCGTTAACACCGCCGGTATAACCTTGTTGCCCCACAATCAAAATACTTAATATGAGCGCAATCGCTTGCGTAATAATCGCAAAGTAAACGCCACCTACACGCCGTTTAAACATGGCATAGCCAATAGTAAACGCTAATAAGGTGGGTACAACCAACACCAGTAACAGCGTTAAAGGCAAACTCTTAAAGGGTATCCAGAACCAGGGAATCTCGGTCAGTTGATTCCAATCCATAAAATCAGGAATACCCGGTGTAGTCTGAATTTTTGTACTCACAGGATCCGATGCTTCAAGCTTGAGAAACATGGCCATACAATAGCCACCCAAACCAAAAAACATACCTTGGCCAAGACTTAAAATACCGCCATTTCCCCACAACAAGACTAAACTAACTGCCACAAAGGCATAGGTTACATATTTACCTAACAGCCCTAACCGAAACAAGTCCAGCCACAAAGGGAAAACCACAAAGAGCAACAGCGCCAATATCGCCAAGCCGACCGCCCCCTGCTTTCCACCCAACAATTTATCTGATAGCGATTTCATGTCATTTCTCTCTATTTACGTACTTTAGATGCAAACAAACCCTCTGGACGCATCATTAAAATAATGACAATCGTCATTAAGGTAGCAACCTTGCCCATGGAACTGGTCATAAAGAATTGCAAAATGGATTGCGCCTGAGCGATACCAAAGGCTGAGGCAATAGTTCCCATCAGACTTGCTGCGCCACCAAACACAACCACCATAAAACTGTCGACGATATAAAGCGAGCCCGTCGTGGGGCCTGTCGAGGAAATCGTGGTAAATGCTGCACCGGCTACACCGGCAATACCACAACCTAAAGCAAAGGTAAGCCTGTCAACTTTTTGGGTGTTAATGCCAACAGCACTGGCCATAATCCGGTTTTGCATGGTGGCACGAACACGCAAACCGCCCCTTGATTTGAACATAAAAAAATAAACACCGACCGTAACAATTAACGCCAACCCCATAACGAATACCCCATTAATAGGAATATCAATATCGGGAGTGGGTTTAAATGAGCCAAGCAACCACTCTGGCAACTCTGCGCTAACTTCTTTGGCACCGAATGTTGAGCGAAAAATTTGTTGCATGACAAGACTTAACCCCCACGTCGCAAGCAACGTATCCAAAGGTCGTTTATAAAGATGTCGAATCAATAAATACTCAATAAAATAGCCTATGAAAAAGGCCAGAATAAAGGCAGCAATAATGGCAAAAACAAAATAGGAGTTAACTATCTCGTATTTAACCGCTAATTTTGACATAAATACCGTGGTGTAAGCGCCAACCGTCATAAACTCGCCATGCGCCATATTGATCACGCCCATCTGACCAAAAATAATCGCGAGTCCCAGCGCCATCAGTAGCAAGACACTAAACAGGCTTAATCCGGAAAAGCCTTGCATCACCATAATGTTGCCTACTTCATCCATCGTATATCCAAACATAACCAGCCTCCAGCCAACTGACTTCACACAAAAAATCGTAATTATTCAGTTCCCCCTTTTTCAAAGGGGGAGGTGAATATTTACAAAAAATCTACCTTTAAATCACCCTGTCCGTCCAAGATAAAAGACGGACAGGGTTTTCAAATCAAGCGTTAATGCTTATTGATAACCTTTTGGAAATGGATCCGGAGCAATCAAGTCGGACTCATAAACCAAATCAGCTTGACCATCCTTACGCCATTGACCAATGCGTAACTTGCTTAACAAATGGTGGTTTGCATCAACCTTGACATAGCCTTCAGGTGCTGTAGTCAGCTCATAACCCGGCAATGCGACAACCGCTTTATCCACGTCAAAACTGCCGGCACGCTCAACAGCTGCTTTCCATAACCAAGGTCCTAAATAAGCCGCTTGTGTTACGTCTCCCACTACTGCGTTTTCGCCATAAGCTTTCTTGAACTCTGTTACAAATTTTTCGTTATTAGGATTTTTCAAGCTTTGGAAATACTTCATTGCAGAATAAAAACCTTCCAGGTTTTCACCGCCAATACCCAGCACCTCATCTTCGGTCACTGAAATAGTCAGCATGGTTTGTTTTTTGGCATTTAAACCGGCGGCATTTAATTGCTTAAACCAGGCGACGTTACTGCCACCCACCACTGCTGCGTAAATTACATCAGGTTTTTTTAGCTTGATTTTATTAATAACCGAACCAAACTGGGTATCGCCTAAAGCGACATATTCTTCGCCAACAACTGTACCACCCAAATGTTGCTCAATATGTTTACGGGCAATTTTCATGGAAGTGCGCGGCCATATATAATCTGAACCAATCAGATAATAAGTTTTAGCCTTTTTCTCTTTCGCTATCCAATCCAACCCTGCAAGAATTTGCTGGGTCGCTTCCTGTCCGGTATAAAACACATTTTTAGATTGTTCCAGGCCTTCATAGAAAGTAGGGTAAAACAGTAAACCGTTATCTTTTTCAAAGACCGGCAGTGCAGCCTTACGTGAGGCTGATGTCCAACAACCAAA
>CAIMDR010000553.1 GCA_903839795.1 uncultured Methylococcaceae bacterium
CCCGGTTTTGTAGAAATCCGTTATCAATTACCGCTCATCTGGCTGCAAATTATTACCTTCGTAGCGACAGCAATAACGGCCGGCCTGTTTATATTTTCAGAAAAACACCGTATTAAAGCGCCCTTTTTAATAACGTTGACTATTTTTCTTTGTGTCACAGGCTTGCCGAAGATTCAATTTATTCCCGATTTAATCCAAAAATTCATAGTCAACCCGAATCCTGTCAAAAGCAATAAATCGTTTATGCAATACAATATTGACGCGACGCTGGATGCTTACGATTTGAAGAATATCAAAACGGTTGATATGACTATCAATCTAAATGCAGCCAAAGACATTGATACCTGGAGCACGCAAAAACATTTTGAGAATATTCCGGTATGGGATAGAGAATTTATCATTGACAGCTATAAGCAGTTACAGGAGATAAGACCTTATTACAAAATTCCGACTGTTGATGAAGACCGCTATTTCATTCTCGACCACACCCGACAGGTTGACTTGGCCGCCAGAGAAATAAATATCTCAAAGTTGCCGCCGGAAGCGCAAAACTGGGAAAATACCCACTTGCGTTATACTCATGGTTACGGTGCCGTGGTTACGCCTGCTGCTCAAGATGCCAGTAAACCCCTGATCTGGTATTTACGCGACTTAAAAATGAACTCCGATGTCGGCTTTACCGTTGAGCATCCGGATATTTACTACGGTGAAGGAACGTTTGACTATGCCATAGTCCCCAATAAACTCAGTGTAGTGGATATTGCCGGTACCGACCCCGGCACTGCAACCGCTTACCATGGAGAGGGCGGGATTCCCGTTTCTTCGTTGTTTAGAAAAGCCTTATTTTCAATTTATTTAAAAGATGAAAAAGTGTTCTTTTCAACCAATATATCAGATCAAAGCAAACTCCACATACGCAGGAATATTAACGAGCGCATTAGCACTCTAACGCCCTTCCTGCATCTGGATAAAGACCCTTATTTGGTTATCAATAAAGATCGGTTGTACTGGATACAGGATGCCTACACGTTATCCAACAAATATCCGGTTTCAAAGCCCGCCGCCGATGATTTTCTGGATGGCAAACAGAATTTTAACTACATCCGCAACTCGGTTAAAATTGTCGTTGATGCCTACGATGGCGATCTTGATTTTTATATCTCTGACCCGTCAGATGCCATTATTCAGGCATACGCCAACGCTTATCCCGGATTATTCAAGCCTCTGGACGAAATGCCGCCTGACTTAAAGAAACATTTGCGCTATCCTCGTGATCTTTATTACCTACAGATGAAGGTGTATGCCAAATATCATCAAAACAACCCGTCATTATTCTATGAACAGGCTGAAACCTGGCAGTTCGCCAATGTCCGCAACGAACCGGTAATGCCATATTATCAGACTATGGACTTTGGCAACTGTAATGATACCGAAGAATTTGTTTTAATTGAACCGATGACGCCAGTCAATAGAACCAATCTCAGTATGATCGGTATGGCAGGAACACTGGATAAAACCAATTGCAGCGCGGATTACAAGCCAGGTATCACTATTTACAAATTTGGCAAAGAGGTTCAAGTTAACGGTCCGGCTCAGATAGAAGCGTTAACTCAACAGAACCCTGAAATCTCGGCACAATTTACATTATGGGGACAGTACGGTTCCGCTGTTGAAATGGGACGTATGGTTATTATGCCAATGGGCAATACCGTTCTTTATGTACAACCTATCTATATCGCTTCAACTAAAAATAAAATGCCGGAGTTGACCCGAGTCATTGTTTCTATCGGTAACGAGACGATTATGGATACCACCTTATGGTCGGCCTTTAACCGCTTAAAACAAATTTTTATCAAAAATGCCTCCGACAGTGACGGTAAAGAAACGCCTAAAGCAATTATGAAACCCTGATAAATTAACCTGATTGGCAAGATAATGCCGAAGGGTAAGGCGTGCCTGGCACGCCTTACCCTTTATCTTTTATGGCTCAATCACTGCTTTTACAATTAAAAAAAACAAGGTGCTTTTATAAAAATTTCAGTTGTTATTCCTACCTTCAATCGTTGTGAATTATTAAGGCGTGCATTACTCTCCGTATTTTCTCAAACCTTACTTCCAACTGAAGTAATAGTGATTGATGACGGCTCTACCGATGATACCCAAGCCATGGTTAACAAAGAATTTCCAGCGGTCAATTATTACCGCCAGGAAAACTGCGGTGTTAGCAGAGCACGAAACTTGGGCATACACCATGCCACAGGCCACTGGCTGGCCTTTTTAGACTCTGATGATGAATGGCTACCTGAAAAACTAAGCCGGCAAGCCGTCGCTTTGTCCGCTAATATTGAGAGCAAAGTTTGTCATACAGAAGAACTCTGGATACGCAATGGCGTCCGTGTAAATCCTGCCAAACACTATGCCAAAAAGGGTGGCTGGATATTTACACACTGCTTGCCTTTATGTGCGATGTCGCCGTCTACCGTCATGATACATCGCTCAGTATTTGAAGATGTCGGGCTGTTTGATACCCAGCTGCCAGTCTGTGAAGACTATGATTTATGGCTTAGAATCACTGCAAAATATCCGGTTTTGTTGGTTGAACAACCGCAAATAAAAAAGTACGGCGGACATGAAGATCAGTTATCACAGCAATTCTGGGGCATGGATCGATTTCGAATCAATGCCCTGCAAAAAATCGTTGATACCGGTCAATTATCTAACGACAATCAACAAGCGGCCGTCAGCATGTTATTAAAAAAAGCCGAAATATACCTTAATGGCGTCACCAAACGCGGAAAAACAGAGGAAGCCCATTATTATCGGACACTGATTAAAGATTACTCACTGAATTGAATTAGATCATAGAACAAAGATTATAGGGCTTTCAACGATTTTATTTGCAGTCGAAAAAAGATCTTACGTGTTTATAAACCTGAAAAACGTATTTTAGCCACAGATAAACACAGATTTACCCAGATAAACAACGAGTTATATCAATTCTTTTGCTTGCCCTTTTGTAAATGGTCAGTCGTGCGTAACATCATGTATTATCAGTGCTTATCTGTGTAAATGTGTGGCTAAATGAGGTTTTTAGGTTTATTGTAAGTTACCTAAAAAC
>CAIMDR010000554.1 GCA_903839795.1 uncultured Methylococcaceae bacterium
GATTCTGGCATCTTGAACACCTATTCTGGCAATCTGAACACCGATTCTGGAAAATCCAGAAAAGTGTTCAGCTTGAAACCAGAATCAGTGTTCAACTTGTTTCAGAATAGGTGTTCAGATTGGAGCAGAATGGGTGTTCAGGTTGAGCCAGAATATGCAGTACTCCATTTTTAACGAATTAAGCGTCTAAAAAAACTTGCCCCGAAGAGATTGGAGGCCAATATCCACAATCTGTATCTGCTGCTAGCCCTGTTTTTTTCGTTGCCCGCATGCTTACAACGCAGTCTTCTCAACAATCTGCACTCGTTGGGTTACGCCACACACAAGGGTGTAGGGTATGGTATCGGCACAGACGGCAATTTCTTCAACGGGCAAGCCATCTCCCCACAAGGTCACCGGGTCACCGGGTTTTGCATGGGGTTGCGCTTCCAAATCAACAGTAATCATATCCATGGATACTCGACCAATCAGCGGAACACGCTGTCCGTTAACCAGCACGGGCGTTCCTGATTTGGCATAACGGGGATAACCATCCCCATAACCAATGGCGACAATACCCAATGTGGTCGACTTTTCACAAATCCATGAACCTGCATAACCGACTTTATCACCTTTGGCTATGGGTTTTACCGCTATCAATCGTGAATGTAAACTCATAATGGGCTTTAACCCCAGTTGCTCGCCGGTACTATCTGAAAACGGTGAAATACCATATAACATAACACCAGGCCGCACCCAATCGGTTAAGGCTTCTTTCCAAGCTAAAATACCCGCCGAGTTGGCAATACTACGCTCATTTTTAGACTCTACATCAGGCGGCGCTAGCGCCGACAGCGTTTCATTAAACAAACTAATTTGTTTAAGCGTGACAGGATCTTGCTTATCATCTGCATTGGCTAAATGCGTCATCAAACTGATTGGCTGCTTGACGATGGGGCACTGGTTTAAACGCTGGTAAACTGTGTCAAGTTCGTTGGCTTTAAAGCCCAGACGATTCATGCCGGTATCAAATTTTAACCAGATAGCACAAAGGTCTTGCTCCGTTCTGCTTTCAAAAATGTCTACTTGGGTAAAAGAATGCACCACAGGATCCAATTGATAAAGCAATAACTCATCTAATTCTTCAGCGCAAGTAAAGCCTTCCAACACCGCAATCCGGTTTTTAATTCCGGCTTTACGCAAACGAATCCCTTCATCCACCCGCGCCACGGCAAAGGCATCGACCGTTTGCAAGGCGTCAGCAATCCGCAGTAAACCATGCCCATAACCATTGGCCTTGATAACGGCCATGATTTTTGCCTCCGGCGCGTAATAACGAACCCTTTGCAAGTTATGCTGCATAGCATCCAGATTAAGTACCGCGTAAGCTGCCGGCCTCATTCATAATCTCCTGCGTTATAGGGCGCTCCGGCAAAATTTTCAAATTTAGTATATTGCCCCATAAAGGTCAATCTAACGGTTCCCAGCGGCCCGTTACGTTGCTTGCCGATAATAATTTCAGCAATGCCTTTATCAGGACTGTCTTCGTTATACACCTCATCGCGATCAACAAACATAATCAAATCGGCGTCCTGCTCAATAGCACCAGAGTCACGTAAATCCGACATTACCGGACGTTTATTGGGGCGTTGTTCCAGGTTTCGGTTAAGCTGTGACAAGGCGATGACGGGTACATTCAACTCTTTAGCCAACGCTTTTAAGCCTCTGGAAATATCAGATATTTGTTGTACCCGATTGTCACCACTGGAAGGTGATTGCATCAATTGTAAATAATCCACCACAATCAAGCCCAACTGACCATGCTCACGCGCCAATCGTCTGGCTCTGGCTCGCACTTCGGTGGGTGATAATGCGGGCGAATCATCAATAAATAATTGCGTACCTGCCAGTAAATTAATAGCTGAAGTCAAGCGCGGCCAATCATCATCATCCAGCTTGCCGGTTCTGACTTTATGTTGATCAATACGACCCAAGGATGACATCATACGCATCGCGAGTGAATCACCCGGCATTTCCATACTAAATACGGCAACCGGTTTATCACTTTTTAGGGCTACATTTTCGGCTATATTCATGGCGATGGTGGTTTTACCCATCGACGGCCTGCCCGCCACGATAATTAAATCAGCGGGTTGCAGACCGGAGGTTAATTCATCAAGGTCGGTAAATCCGGTACTCGCACCGGTGATAAAGCCCTCCTGCTCAAACAGGGTTTCAATTTTATCAACCGCTTGAGCCAATAATGATTTAATGGCGATAAAGCCACCGGCCTGCCCTCTTTGCCGTTGCTCGGCTATTTGAAAAACCTGCCGCTCCGCATTTTCAAGCAACTCAGAAGTATCACGCCCCTCGGTATTAAAAGCCGAGTCGGAAATTTCAGTACCAATATGAATCAATTGCCTGAGCACTGACCGATCTCTGACAATATTGGCGTAAGCGACAATGTTGGCCGCACTGGGCGTGTCTTTTGCCAGCATGATTAAATAAGCCAGTCCACCGACATTGTCCAACTCGCCGATGGCTTTTAAACCATCAGACAGCGTGATGACATCAAAAGGAATCTGCTTTTCTGCGAGCTCTTCAATTTTTTTGAAAATAAGCTGGTGACTACGACGATAAAAATCCTTTTCAATGACCTTGTCGGCTATGGCATCCCAAGTCTGGTTATCCAGCATTAATCCACCCAAAACCGATTGTTCGGCCTGTATGGAATTGGGTGGAACCTTCATGGCATCAAGTGAATAATCACGTTCCATGGAATAATTTTCAGGCATGGTTATTAGTTACAAAAAAGATAAATGGTAACACGATGAAGGATTTCAGTCATGGGCTTCGCTATTCAAAAATCAAGTCCAGCCAATAATTAGCTGGCGACAAAAGCGCGTCATTTCGGCATGAATGCCTACGTTTTTAGTGTTTGCTCTGAAATAACAGGCTATTTAAGTAAAAAATCCGGTTATTGAGTCCGTATCTATAGGATAATCATAGCGTATCAAGTACCCTAAACACCTGAAGCCTTAGAACAGGCACTATCATCATTTTTTAGGGAACTTGACTTATGACCACTCACCCTCAGAATCCAAAACCCAATCGCCAGACGCTTTATGTTGCCATCGCGCTGATGCTTGGTATTGTAGTTGGCGAAATACTCAATTTGACACTGGGCAGCTCCGACACTACCCAGCCAAACCCTGTACTGAGTCAGGTCATTGAAGTTTTTTCCGTATTAACGGATATTTTTCTGCGTTTGATAAAAATGATTATCGCCCCGCTGGTGTTTTCAACGCTGGTGGTTGGCATGGCTAAAATGGGTGACATTCAGACTGTTGGACGCATCGGTATCAAGGCGCTACTGTGGTTTTTTTCAGCGTCAATTTTTAGCCTGTTGCTGGGCATGTTACTGGTGAATGTATTTGAACCAGGAAGTTCTTTGCATATCGCATTACCGCCTATAGGCACAGATACAGGATTAACGCTGGTTAAACCGACACTGGGCAATTTTGTCTCACATATCTTTCCAAAAAGCATCGTCGAAGCGATGGCGACTAATGAAATTTTGCAAATTGTGGTGTTTTCCATGTTCTTTGGCATTGCCTGCGCTTCAATCGGCGATCTGGCTAAACCAACGGTCAAGTTACTGGATTCGTTAGCTCACATCATGCTAAAAGTGACCGGCTACGTCATGCATTATGCACCGGTAGCGGTATTTTCAGCGATGGCCTCGGTTATCGCACAACAGGGCATCGGCGTTCTACTGTCTTATGGCAAATTTATCAGCGAATTTTATTTGGGTCTTATTTTGCTTTGCAGTGCACTCGGTTGCGTTGGCTTTTTGTTTTTGGGTCGTAGAGTTTTGTCTTTGCTGCGCCATATCCGCGAACCCATGCTGCTGGCTTTTGGTACGGCCAGCAGCGAGAGCGCTTACCCCAAATTACTACAACAACTGGAACGTTTTGGTTGTGATGAAAAAGTTTGTGGACTGGTCTTGCCTTTAGGCTATTCATTTAACCTGGATGGCAGCATGATGTACATGACCTTCGCAGTTTTATTCATTGCCCAAGCTTATGGTATCGACATGGCTTTAAGTGATCAACTCATCATGTTACTGGTCTTACTGTTTACCAGTAAAGGCGTGGCAGGCGTACCCAGAGCCTCGTTAATCGTTATCGCCGCAACCTTGTCCATGTTTGATATTCCTGAAGCCGGTTTGTTACTGTTACTGGGTATCGACCAGGTTTTGGATATGGGACGCAGTGCGACCAATGTGTTTGGCAACAGCATTGCGGCAGCGTTGGTTAGCAAATGGGAAAAGGCCTTGCGGCATTAACCAATAATTAAATATAGCAAACGAAAAAGTATGTTTTACGTTTTAATATTATCCAGAACTCACGACTTAAAATAACTGAAGAAGGTAGTCCTTATCCAAAAAATAAAACTTATAAACTCTGATTCAAGACGTTATCCGTATGAAACGAGAACCATATACAGTGCCATAAATGATGTTCTGATATGGATTGTTTTTGCCTTAATTTCTTGGATCGGAACAGTGTTTTCTTACGGGAATTTCAATGCAATAAGTTCTCTCGAAGATTTTTGGACAAATGATGCGAATCCTTTAACGAGCTTGCTCTTTGGCGCCTTCAGCTTAGCAATAACTATGGGAATTGTGGTAGCTCTGAAGGGTTTGTGGATAGCCATAGAACTCGAAAAAAAAGGAATTAATATGCAGGGGGAGATTTTTGACCAATGGGTGGAGTGGAGTGATCATCAATTAAATTATAAGGAAACCATGTGGTTGGGTAAAAAATTATTTTTTGGATCATATAACAATTTGCAAATAGGTGATCGCGTGGCAATCCGCTTTTTGCCTCGCGACCCTAATATTTCAAGACTATATTATGGCTAATACATTTTAACCCGTGCCGTTATAAGGGCAGACTTTTTTACCCACATTTATACCCATCAATCGCGGGCAAACGATAAAACTGTTAGCCCATACTAAACACACAACTTTTAAAATCATCCATGAAAGTCAAAAAAAAACGCTATCAACATCTTTATTTCCAAGTGCTTACCGCTATCACTTTGGGTATTATTCTGGGCTATTTTTATCCTGAAACAGCAACGATGATGAAACCGCTCGGTGATGGCTTTATCAAACTGATCAAAATGATTATCGCGCCGATTATTTTTTGCACGGTGGTAACAGGTATTGCCGGTATGCAGGATATGGATAAAGTCGGGCGTGTCGGCGTTAAAGCCCTGCTCTATTTTGAAGTGGTCAGTACTCTGGCATTAATTATCGGCTTGATTGTGGTGCATGTGATTAAACCGGGAGTGGGTATGAATGTCGATTTAAGTACCCTGGATACAAAAAGCCTAAGCATTTATACCAACGCGACAACAACCCATAGTACCGTTGATTTTTTGCTAAATATCATTCCAGCTAGTGTAGTTGATGCCTTCGCCAAAGGCGATATATTACAAGTGTTACTTTTTTCGGTGCTGTTCGGTTTTTCGCTGGCGGCGATGAAAGAAACAGGATCTGAAGTGGTCGTTTTTATTAGTAAATTTTCCCAAGTATTATTCGGTATCGTCGAAACTATTATGAAACTGGCGCCCATTGGTGCCTTTGGCGCGATGGCCTTTACCATCGGCAAATACGGCATTGCTTCATTGGCACCTCTAGCAAAACTAATGGGAAGTTTTTATTTAACGTGCTTATTGTTTATTTTTATTGTGTTGGGATTAATCGCCCGATTTGCCGGCTTTAGCATACTCAAATTTATTATTTACATAAAAGATGAACTGTTAATTGTACTGGGGACGTCGTCTTCGGAATCGGTACTACCACGCATGATGACCAAGTTGGAAAACTTGGGTTGTTCCAAATCGGTGGTCGGTTTGGTCATTCCAACAGGTTATTCATTTAATCTTGATGGAACCTCAATCTATCTGGCAATGGCCACTATCTTTGTTGCCCAAGCCACCAATACCCCCCTGACCCTGATGCAGGAACTGACCATACTCGGCGTACTGTTATTGACATCAAAAGGTGCTGCGGGAGTAACAGGTAGTGGTTTTATTACGCTAGCGGCAACCCTTTCGACCATCCCAACCATTCCTGTCGCAGGACTTGCACTGATACTCGGTATAGATCGTTTCATGTCCGAAGCACGCGCACTCACCAATATTATCGGTAACGGGGTTGCCACAGTGGTTGCGGCAAAATGGGAAAATGAACTGGATGAGCAAAAACTGCATGCCCTACTTAATCCCACCCACATTAAAAGTAAGGATTCATCCGCAGTGCATTAATTAAACTATGGCATCTCAGCAACTTTTGATCTGCCCTACCCCATTGAAAAAAGTGAGATAATTTTTAAGACATTATCGACTTTAATTTTTGTTATATATTTTTAAAACCCATTCATAAAACCATACCGGCCGAAACAATACGATCCAAATTAATACTATTGGTGTAATAGGAACAGGGCCAATTTCAATTAATGAGGTACACAGAAGAACGATAACACTAAGAATACGCATGGTTTATAACTTTAGGACTGAAGAAATCTAGGTCATCGGGAATATATCATGTACTTTTGGAATGGAAGTACGACAAAGTGCAAGAGACGATAACCGTAAGTTGAAAAATGCGAGTTATCTGCTTTTATTCAAAATCATCTTTATTAAGATACAATTCTTCAACCCGTGCTCTAGCCCACGGGGTTTTTCTTAAAAACTTTAAACTGGACTTAATACTGGGCTCATAATTAAAACATCTAATGTCAATTATTTTGCCTAATTCAGTCCAACCATAATAATCTACGAGTTGGATAAGTATGGTTTCCAGAGTGATACCGTGTAGAGGATTGTCCGGTTGCTTGTCGTTCATAAGATGTCCTGATAAAGGGAGATTAGGTTCAAGGTAAAGAGTTCATGGCTTAAAGCTTAAAGCTTAAAGCTAAAAACAATCACTTGTCTTTTATCTTTCACCTTAAACCATTTACCTTCATTCTTCATGCTCGTATTTACGCCTTATCGCGTCATCCCGTGCATCATTAATTTCCCTCATAATACTACCCACATCCGCCTGCTTATTGCTGCCTTTGAAATGTCCGGTCAGTTTGACATCAGGCGTCAGGTTGCCGCTTTCGTAAATCTTCCAGATTTCTTTACCATAGCTGGTTACAAGCAATTCTGGCGCAAAGCGACCAAAGTAGGCTGCCATATTATTGACATCACGCTCCAGCATCCCGGGAGCATTATTATTAGCTGCCGCATCTACGGCTTGGGGTAAATCGATAATGACCGGGCCATGAGCGTCAACAAGTACATTAAATTCAGATAGATCGCCGTGAACAATTCCTGCGCAGAGCATTCTGACCACTTCTTTAATCAATATAGCGTGATATTCAAGTGCTTGCTCAGGACTCAACACCAAATCATTAAGCCTTGGCGCAGCCGATCCATGCTCATCAGTGACGAGTTCCATTAGCAACACACCTTCAACAAAATTATAGGGTTGCGGAACACGTACACCGGCTGCGGCAAGACGGTACAAGGCATCGACCTCTGCATTTTGCCAAACCTCTTCTTGCTGTTTGCGCCCAAAACGAGTGTTTTTTTCCATGGCACGCGCCTGCCGGGTATTTCTGACTTTACGCCCCTCCTGATACAACGACTGTTTATGAAAGCCTCGCTTGTTGGCTTCTTTATAGACTTTTGCGCAACGAATTTCACCTTCAGAAAGTACCACATAGACAGCCGCTTCCTTACCACTTTTTAATGGCCGAATAACTTCATCAACAAGACCATCGCGCACCAAGGGTTCAAGACTTTTGGGAGTTTTCATGGTCGTCCTTTACCGGCTATGCTGGAAAAAATTTGAAA
>CAIMDR010000555.1 GCA_903839795.1 uncultured Methylococcaceae bacterium
CTTCTAATTTCGGCAATAAAATCCATAAATAACATCCAAGGTTGCTCCGGTAAAATACCGGATCATGACACATATCAGGGTGGACAGTTTTTGACGCTGTTTTCCCCGATCCCCTGGACATTTTTCCACGCTGTTTTACAGACATTTGAACTTTGCCGGGTATCAACCCAGATTAGCCCCCCATTCGCATTCACTGTCCAGTTTTGATTGATGGTGTAATTTCCGCCCACTTGAAAACCAAACAGATTTTGAGTCGATGCGTTCGATCCCGTGTATTGGATGTTGGAAAAATTAAGTCTTCCATTTAGAGTGATACGACGACTCCATTGATGACTCTCGCCCAGATTAACGGTGTAAGTATCATTACCGCTGAAATTTGCAGTGGTACTTGAAGCGTTGGTATTCACTGAGTTGCTGTAGCTTGTTTTGGAGTAATTGGTGGTCAGGATTAACTGGTCGCGGTATGTCCACTGCCAAGTCCACGAGGGTGCCAGTCGATAGTTTGTAGACTGACTGTTGGGCACCAGTATCCCGGTTTGGTTGATTTGTTGGGCATAAGAACAGCTAACAGAATAGCCGCCATTTAAACCAAAAACACTGCGCTTGGTTCGGTAAGCATTGTTCAAGCCCAGATTGTAATTATCACAATCCCAACTCGAGTCGTCATAACGACTGATAAGCCCCTGTCCTTGAAAGCCAATATCCAACACTTCGGTTTTTCGGGTAGCTTGTAAATTGGGTGTCAACAAGTAGCCAACCACTGACTGTTTGCCCGTCGTACTCAATGCCATATTATCGTTATATTGTAATTGTTGTACCATAGAGCCTTTTACTGCCCATTCATCGGCTGTTACCTGTTTCCCGTAACCCATACAGGCCAGAACAAGCAAAGCCATTTTTCGGTCGCAGTGCATGTTTTTCTGAAACAAGTCAAGGCACAAGGATAGTGTCACCGCTTTGCAACAGTATATTTGATTCTATGTTCTCGCCACCCTCCACATCACCGTATTCGAAGGGCAAAGATTTGCTTTTACCGTCTGCTTCACGCCTTAAAATAAGAATGTTGTTTTTTTTTGCAAATGCTGTCAGACCACCCGCCATACTCAAGGCTTGCACCACATCTGTGGGCCCTTTAACTTCGAATTTTCCTGGATTTTTGACCTCACCAGTGACATAAATCAGATTGCCCTCTGCGGCAAGCAGCCTGATGTTTATTTCTGAGTCAGGAATAAATTTATTTAGACGTTCCTGCAGCAACTTGACTAATTCTCCGGTCGTTTTACCGGCGGCGGCAACATGCCCGACCAAAGGGAAAGAGATAGTGCCATCTGGCAGCACGACGACCTCCTGTTTCAAGCTTTCCTCTTGCCAAACGGTAATTTCCATTTTATCGCCTGGATTAAGGCGATAAACATCGCTTCCTAAAGCGAAAACCTGAGTGGATAGCAAAAGTACGCACCCGAAAAAAAGTGCCATGATATGACTTTTGCAATATGGAAATAAAAAACGCTTTAAGTTGAATGTAGTCATTTGCCAGTTATCCGAAACCATCGTGTTAGGGGGCGGATTCTATATAATAGATCCTTTGCCTAATCACAAGCATAGTGCAAGTTTGAGACTAATCAACCGAAGGCTTTAAAGTTCCACGTGTTTTTTGCTGATTTTTTATTCAAAAAAGTCCTATCGGCGCTCTCTCACGTTTTGGTTGTTTTTAGGCGTAGGCCGGAATAAGGCATTTTGAGCGCAAGCGAGAATAAGCTCAGGACAGGCTTGGGTGGTTTTATTCCGGCCTCATAGACATCAACTTAAGACATTTCACCACGAAGAACACGAAGAATACGAAGATTTTTCTTTGGTTTTTCTTAGTGAACTTCGTGTCTTCGTGGTCTGTAGTATCTAATAAAATCTCCCCTAACCCCCTCTTTTTCAAAGAGGGGGACTGAATAAGTACTAACAGCATTGGTAGTGAATCGTTTGATTCAAAAAAA
>CAIMDR010000556.1 GCA_903839795.1 uncultured Methylococcaceae bacterium
AAACCACTAATAGTGCCGGAGAATCCACGCTAGGCGATGTGATTGCCGATGCGCAGTTGCTCAAAACCCAAGGAAACGGGGTGGGTGATGCCGTGGTGGCCTTCATGAATCCAGACGGTATTCGGGCTGATTTATCCTATACCTCCAGTACGGTCGGCGAAGGCGATGGTAACGTAACCTACAGTGAGGCATTTACCGTGCAGCCCTTTGGCAATACTCTGGTTACCCTGAGCTTGACGGGTACCCAACTTCACGTTTTGCTGGAGCAACAATTCAAAGGTTGTACCTTGGGCTATCCGGGCGGCGTTCCGGTTATGGGCCAACCTTTTAACCGTATCCTGCAAGTATCCAAAGGCTTTAGCTATGCATGGAAGGAATCGGGCAGCCTGTGCGATAAGGTTGATCCCGCCAGCATCAAGATCAACGGTGTTCCGATTGATCCGGCCGCAAGCTATCGTATTTCGGTTAATAACTACCTCGCGGATGGCGGTGATCAATTTTATGTATTGACACAAGGAACAAACCGCCTGGGTGGCGTACTTGATTTAGAGGCTCTGGACTATTATTTTAAAGTTAACCGTGTCGTAACACCCGGCTTGCTAAATCGTATAACCTGGCGACCGTAATTGCCTGTTGTTTGGCATTCAAGAACTTATGTTTCTTGATCGTTAGTATTTAGGCTCGTAAGTATTCAAGCCCCCTCGCTATGCTCTCCCCCTTTGAAAGAGGTGGACTGAATAATTACTTAGGCTCAACTCAGGCAAATAAAAACAGTGCTTAAGGCAGGTCGGTTTTAGCGTAAGATGTCAGCTTTAAACGATTATTTGTGTATGCCTTATTTCTTTCTTTGCATTGTTTTGCTTATTACCGGCTGCGCTCTTCAAAAACCGGGGCAGGCACCGGCCATTTATGCTGAACATCATGCCACTCCTTTGTTTGTTATGCCTACTATTAAAGAGCGAATGCTCTACCTGGCCCTACAGGAATGGGAATTGTTCGGTCGACCCGAAGTCAATTATGAGAGTGAACCACCGATAATCACTTATCCGAATACAGTCACTCAGGGCCGCGAAACCCTGCCGCCTTTTTTTAGCCGGATATTCATGTATTGGTATACGGCAACAGACTTGCCGATAATTGGCTATGACGGGGAAATAAGGCCCTGGTCAGGCGCTTTTATAATCTGGTTGGCTCGGAGTGCCGGTGTACCTGAAAGTGATTTACCCTCTACCGTTTTGCATTGGGATTATATTCAGCATGTGCAGGCCGCAGGTTCCGAAAACAGCTTTGTAAGTCATGCCGTCAATGCATACTCTCCAAAGCCCGGAGACATTATTTGCGCCCCCAGGGGGAAAGATTTTATCCAGTCAATCCACAACTATAACGATCTAAAACGTGGGCCTTACCACTGTGATTTAGTGGTTGCAAAACGATCCGACGAACTTGATGTGATAGGAGGCAATGTCATGGATGCCGTTAGTTTGGCGCATATCAAACTGGACGGAACCGGAAAGGTACTACCCACAAAAGCAAGACCATGGTTATTGGTGTTAGAACAGCGCACTTAAAATAAACGAGTATCCACAAACATTCGATATTTTGTAACACTATCGTTGATCATTACGTCGAACCGTTTTAAGTTATTGAAATGATAACTTATTTTACGAATCACCTCAAAAATACGATATTTATACTAATAAATAACTCTTTTATTTTCAATTAGTTAATATTTTATGCGACTCTGCATTTTGCATAACTTTGGATTTAATTCTCGACAAACCGCCACAAGCCTTGTTATCTGTGAAGTGTCAATTATCAAAACTGTCCGAAGTATTGATTGATACAAGCTGACATCGGTGTAGAATAAGCAACCGTTTCTCAACATCACTAAGCATGATTGGGCAGCGCCGTCTACAATGCCACGCACTTCAGTCCTATTTACCCGGATTTGAAAAAATTATCGACTCTTGACCCATGCGTGCGCAGAATGACGCTATAAATATTACCTCACTATTTTTTCGCAAGCATAATTAAGGAGCTTTTTATGAACAAGTCTGAACTGATTACTGCCATCGCTGAACACGCTAACTTAACCAAAACTGATGCAAACCGTGCGCTGGATGGTTTGATTAAAACTATTGAAACCTCACTGGCATCCGGAAATTCGGTAGCATTGGTAGGTTTTGGCTCATTCGAGGTTAAAGCAAGGGCAGAACGTAAAGGCCGTAATCCGCAAACCGGTGCAGAAATCACCATTGCGGCGGCAAATATCCCATCATTTAAACCAGGCAAAGCCTTGAAAGACGCCGTTAATCATTAACGATTGGCGATAACAGGTTAAGAGCCTGCCAGCACCGACTCTTAACCTGTAACAATAATGAAAAGCTCAAGGCAGGAAGCATGGCACTAACGAGGGCTGATTTTGTTGAATAACTGTTCGATCAATTGAGCTTAAACAACCTCATGACAAAAGACCTGGAGCACTTTATATGAAAGTAAACTATTTTATTTATGCGACTATCGATAACACGTCAGCACTGCCAAATTTGGCTGAATTTCAGGCGGGCGGCATTAATGCAGCGCCTCTTGAAATAGTCTGTTATCGAGACATTGCCGCTGTTGTAAGTGCCATTGATGTTGATTTCTCCTTAGGAGAAGCGTCAACCGAACAAAAAGAGAGTCATCAGGCGCATCTTTTAACCTATCAACAGGTTAACGAATTTCTGCTTAAAAAGACCGGCAGCAACGGCATGTTGCCACTCAAATTCGGCTTTACAGCCAGCAGCCAGCAAGACGTTGAAAAGGTTCTCGAGCAGGCCTACATCCAACTAAGAACTTACCTTGATAAACTTAAAGGAACAATGGAACTGGTCATCCAGGTTTCCTGGGAATTACCCAAGATACTTCAAACGATTATAAAAGATGACCCCGAGTTGGCAAATGCTGACCCCGTACAAACCGGCAGACTGCTTTTTGAAGCGGCCGAGCTAAAGAAAAGAAACTTTGTTACCGCTATTCATAACCATCTGTCGCCTTGCTCAAAAGATTACTCGGACGCTCCCCTAAAAACTGACACCATGATTTTTAACCGCAGTTATCTGGTTGAAAAAGATAAGGAATCACTGTTCGACGATGCCGTGGACTTGGCAGCAACAGAATTTGAAGAGCTGCTAACCTTTCGTTATATAGGCCCTTTGCCTGCGTATAGTTTTGTTAATATCGAACTAAATCAAGGCAACTTTGCGCTGGTGGACAAAGCCAGAAAAACATTACAGTTGCCGGAAAAAGCTTCTTGGGAAGCCATAAAATCAGCCTATCGGCAATTAATTCTCGCTCATCATCCCGATAGAAATCCTGATAATCCGCAAGCGGCGCAAGACACCAAAGCCGTGGTCGAAGCTTATGATAGGGTGAGAGCGTATTGTCAGAGTTTGCCTGGATTTGGAGAAGCGAACCCTGCCAGTGAAATCTCTTTTGCCAAAGAAGCTGTTGAGCAAGCGTTTATCGTTGATAACAAAGGCGCTGTATTGGCGCGTACAAATACCTCTAAAAATCCTGCATGAACGCAACTATTGGTATCGATCTTGGCACAACAAATAGCTGTATGGCGGTACTCGTCGCTGGTAAGTCGCTTATCATCCCAAACGCAGAGGGCGAACGGACAACCCCCTCAGTGGTCGCCTTTACCCAAGAGGGACTCCGACTCATAGGCACACCT
>CAIMDR010000557.1 GCA_903839795.1 uncultured Methylococcaceae bacterium
CCGGACTGGCTGCCACTGCCTGACCGTCTTGTTGGGCAATATCAACAAGGCTGCCTTCGTGAAGCCGGTCAGTGCCTTCTATGACCACCTTTTCGTTGACGGCCAGATTGTTTTGTACGACCACTTTTTCCGCTTCGGTCGCCCCCAGTGTAACGCGGCGGATTTGTACGGTTTTGTCCGGCTTCACTACGTAAACAAACGCGCCTTGAGTGTCATGCTGAATGGCGGCGCTGGATACCAGCGTCGCATCGTGCAAGGTTTCCAGGTGCATTTTGATATTGACAAACTGATTGGCAAACAGGGTGCCTTCGTTATTGTCGAATTGCGCTTTAAGTTTAAGCGTGCCGGTGGTGGGATCAATCTGGTTGTCTATCGCCAGTAACTTACCGTCGGCCAGTTTGGCTTTTCCGGCTCGATCATAGACATCTACGATAATGGGTTCATGAGTACGCCAGCGCTGTGTCACCGGTTGCACTTGGTCTTCCGGCAGGGTAAACACCACGCTGATGGGTTGAAGCTGGGTAATAACCACCAGACCATTGGCATCATTGGCGTGCACAATGTTGCCTTGGTCTATTTGGCGCAGCCCCACCCGACCGGGAATCGGTGATGTTAATTTGGTATAGCTAAGCTGTAGTTTGGCGTTATCGACCTGAGCCGTATCCATTATCACCAAGCCTTGATACTGTTTAACCTGGGCTTCCTGAGTTACGGTCTGTTGGGCGGCAATCGAATCCTGTTCCAGTAGTGTCAGATAACGTGCATGGTCTATTTGGGCATTTTTCAGTAACGCTTCATCACGTTGCAATTGACCTTCGACCTGCTGTAACTGGATCTGAAAAGGGCGGGGATCGATTTCCGCCAACAAATCACCTTGCTTGACCATCTGGCCTTCAGTGAAAGCCACCCGCACCAATTCACCGTCAACCCGGGGTTTTACGGTCACAGTCCGTAATGCAGTGACCGTGCCCAGACCTTTTAGATAGACCGGAAAATCGGCTTGGGTTACGGTTTCTATCGATACCGCTGACGGCGCATCAGCCTCTTCGAAGCCACGCTTGCCCTTGCCATACCCGAACTTGCCGTCCGGGGCTGTCGATGATTGCTGAAAATAAAAGCCTGCGGCGGCAATAGCCAGCACCAGCAACGAAACGGGCAGTACATAAGACCGGCGTCGACTGGCGACAGGCGGTAAGGGTGGATGATTGTTTTGACTCATGCGAACAAATGTTAAGTAAAGGTTTGAGAGCGAATGGCTTGAATGCCGGCCAGAGAGAATTGTACGACATGTTCGGCAAAAGCCTTAGTGTCGCTCAAGTCGCTGGCAGGGCGGCGAAAATGACGGGTGCTGTGCATGTGTTTTAAGCGCAATAACTGAAAGCATTGCCCCATGATACTGGTGTGGCAATAGTGAATTTGTTCATCGCTGGCATCTTGCCCCAGACATTCTTTCAACAAATCGAGCATTTGCAAACGTTGCGGATTAATTTCTTTTTCCAGAATATCAGAAAGAAGCCGGGTTGGTTGCGCCATTTCCTTATTGATAATAGCGAATGAATAAGAGTTATCGTCAGAAACCCGGTTGATTAAAGCCCTGATTCTTTCAGCCAGTCGCAGTTCCGCCGGCGCATCAGGCGACAAACCACCGTCGGGCGGATACAGTTTTAGCTCACGGTTAAAGGCAAAGCGCCAAGCTTCCAGATACAACGTTTCCTTATCCCGAAAATGATAATTAACCGAGGCAATATTGGTTTCTGCCTGCTCGCAAATTTCGGCAATGGTCGACTCTTGAAAACCTTTCTCGGCAAAAATGCGACTGGCCGCAGTTAACAAGCGGTTGCGGGTTTTTTCAGACTTGGTTTTCAGATCCGTCATGGGCTAAAAAAAATGAACAAGCGATTAATCCTGTTGGCTAATTAAAATAGATAATTGAAATGTACATTAGGTTCAGCAAAACGTATGCCAGAATACAACTAATTGTTTTGTAAGTCTATTATAAATAAATTCTGCTGAGCTGCTTAGCTATCAGCAGTCATTGTTTAAAGTATGACTGCCAGGCAACAATCTGACGATGTTTAAATAACACAAAAGTTAAAGGCAATATGCAAAAAGCCAATATAACATTAAAGGCCTTAAAGAAAAGTATGCATTCGCTTTGTGCAAAAAGTATGAATGCACCAGAGATAATCGGGTATTTTGTTAAGGCGGATAATTCTTGACGTGACATTATTTACGCGGATGTTACATAAGAAATGTTGGGTAATAATACGGGCATCGGGACGATTTTACAGATAACATACCTTCAACCTAAAAACCTCATTTAGCCACAGATCTACACAGATAAGCACTGATAATACATGATGTTACGCACGACTGACAATTTACCAAAAGGGTGATCAAAAGAATTGATCTAACGCGTTGTTTATCTGAGTAAATCCGTGTTTATCTGTGGCTCAAATACGTTTTTTAAGTTGAAGGTATGTTATCTGTTTTCGCTTAAGTTGATAGCCTTAACATTTTATGTCTTTGGCGGCTAACAGCAATTCAGTAATAAAATGCTGACTGTATAAGGGTAAATAGTTATGTTTTAAATAGGCTATTTTAGTCTTTGAACTGGGAATTAAATGGGATAAGTCGCGTGCTACCAAATCCCAATCTGCCTTGGGATCGTAGGCCATGGCTGTGATCAGGCCAACTCCCATGCCTAAGCGGACATACGTTTTTATCACATCGGTATCAGAGGCCGCCAGTGCAATATCCAGTTCCAATCCTTTGGCTTTAAAGGCACTTTCAATATTCGACCGCCCGGTAAAACCAAAGCTGTAGGTAAGAATGGGAAAAGAAGCTAAGCGCTCAAGCGTAATGTCGCCTTCACTGAGTGGATGTTGCTGGGGAACCACCAGCGCATGATGCCATTCATAACAATGTTCAATAACGAGGTCGCCCTCTTCATCGACTTTTTCTGTGCAGATGGCAATGTCAGCTTTGCGCGTATGCAATTGGGCAATCAGTTGTTCTGGCGATGATTGCGCCATATAAATTTTTACACCCGGATATTTTTCCCTAAACCGTTGAATGGGTATGGGTAAAAAATACTTGGCCTGGGTGTGGGTGGTCGCAATATGGAGAATACCTTGGTTACTGTCAAGATAATCAGCCGCTATGTTTTGAATATTATTTTTGGACTGGGTAATGATTGCCACTTCGTCCATGATACGTAAGCCTAGCGTTGTCATGCCGATCAGTTTTTTACCCTGTCTTTCAAATAAAGGCGAGCCTAACTCATCCTCAAAAAGATGCAGTTGCCGACTGACTGCAGATTGTACAATGTGCATTTTTTCGGCTGCTTTTGAAAGGTTTAAATTTGTTTCTTGAAGTACACGAAGTAATTCAATTTGACTCAAATTCATAATGTAGTGATTCCTTATCGACTATGATGGGTTATTGCACACGGATAACACTGATTATACGGGTTTTAAACAATGTCATTAAGTTAAGCTGTTGGCTGAGCGGAATCGAAGTGATTTTGTCGGCTTCGGCTCCGCTCAGTCAACGCGGCTCCGCTCAGCCAACGGTTCATCTTGCCAAGAGGCACTTAACTTAACAGCATTGGGGGTTCAACGGATTTTAAATATTCACCTCCCCCTTTGAAAAAGGGGGGCGAGGGGGATTTATCTAATAAAATCTCCCCTAACCCCTCTTTTTCAAAGAGGGGAACTGAATAGTTACAACGGATTTGATTTTAGGTGTAGGCCGGACGACCAAAGCGTGGTGGAGTTTCCGGCAGACTTGTATCGGATGCC
>CAIMDR010000558.1 GCA_903839795.1 uncultured Methylococcaceae bacterium
CAGTACCACCGTAGCTCATCGGCTGTCGAAGGGCGCAACGGCCATTTGTCGCAACTTTACCATACAGGCCGTGGAATGACGAAAAACCGGATGAAGGCACGGACAGTCATTCACAACTATTGGGAAAAACGTAGCGATGGCACCACCGCTGCCGAACGCCTGTTTAACATCCAATTTCCTGACCTTTTTGAAACGTTGGTTGACCAAATGGGCGAACTTCCTTTGCCAAGAAAGGCTCGTCAGCCTGTTGTTCGTAACCCATTGAAACTTTTAGGCGTCCCGGCTTAAGTGGGTAGCCAAAAAATGGTTTGTGTAATTAAGATTGCCATCCATGGAATCTGGATCCAGGCAATCCCTGCCGGGATGACGAGTTGTGTAGATACCTATGCCCTGGGGGGGGGCAGTAGCAGTTATTTATACCCTGAACTGGGTATTTTTAATCTTTCTGTCGCCGGTAGTCACAGTGATTATGGCTTTAGTCCGCTTGCAGCGGCCAGTTTTCAACGCCAACTTCGGTGGTTAAATTTTTCCGTTAGCACCCGTCTGGTCGGTAAACATTATATGCAAATCGGTTTGCAAACTGATACGTTGGCCCCTCTTGCAATCAGTAGCGTATCAACGGGCATCAGTTTTGGACCTTATGGCAGCTTGGGCTTTGGTTATATTCAACAAAACAACCAGGATAAAACGGATGTAAATTTGGCGTCTGTCAGCTATAACGTGTCGTTGGGCAATATCGGGGCTTTAAACCTGGGTTATTTACGCTCCCTAAATGGCCAGCCCAATGACAGTTTATCACTGACCTTTACAACGTCCTTGGGTGAGAGAACAAGCGCCAGCCTTAGTGGTATCGACCAACAAAACAGCAAGTTGGCGACTCTGCAAGTTCAGCAGGGTATTCCTCGTGGTAATGGCATGGGTTATCGGGTAATTGCTTCCGAAGGCAGCTCTGAAAGGTTTGGTGCCGCTGTTAATCTGCAAAACGAAGTCGGCCTTTACAATGCCGAGGTGGCTTACGTGGGCGGTCAACCGGATATCGAGGCAATATCAGCGGCGGCGTGGCCATGATGGCAGTCCGGGAACCTCTGTAATTGCCGATAGTTATGGCTTGGGGCAAAATACAATAAGCAACCAATACCCAATCTATGGAAGCATTCCGGCCGGTCAAAATACCTACATCGGAAGCTATAGAGATATTCTCATCGTGACAGTCAATTATTAGCTTGACTGAGGCAATCCCATATCAATCAAGACGTTTTCGTTAGTCGCGACTATAGCTCGTCAATAGATTATGGGTAAGTATTCAAGCCCCCACTTTAAGTCTCCAGACACTTAACTAAATGCAGTGACATACCCGACACCTTGTCAATTTGGAGTGCAAACCTTGATTTGTTCGCAGTCAATAAAGTAACTGACTTCCAGCTCTCCAGGTTTGGCGTGATGTCCGTGCAAAACAACGCCACGGTGATTGGCTGCCAAATGACGTACAATTTTGTAAACGTGTTCAATTTGCTCGCCAGCTTCTGCCTTTGCTGCCAGTGCCGCCAGTTTTAGTGGTTGATCGGCATTTTTTAAAACGGTCAGTATTTTGCGTTGTAACCTCAATAAGGTTTCAGCGGCTTTTTTTCCGGCTTCTACACCGGGTTGGTTATAGGCATTAATGTTGACCAGCGTGGCATAAAAGCCTACGGCACGCTCGAACAGGGCAATCAGTGCACCAACAGTTTGGGGATTAACGCGGGTAATGGTCAGAGTAATTGAATCCCGCTGGTTTTCGTAGAGGGCTTGCCTTGTACCTTGTAAAAAACCGGATAAAAAATCACCGGCGGTTGCCTCGGGTTCTACTTCGATTGAGGGGCCGTTTCGATCTTCCAGCACCTCTATAAAAATAGCGAAGAAGTTGGCAACGCCTTCCCGTAGTTGTTGTACAAAGGCATGCTGATCTGTAGAGCCTTTATTGCCATAGACGGCAATGCCCTGATGAACTGTATTACCGGCCAGATCTTTTTCTTTACCCAGAGACTCCATCACCAATTGTTGCAAATAACGCGAAAACAGTAACAGGCTATCTTTGTAAGGTAAAACCACCATGTCTTTTTCGCCTTTACCCTTGCCGGCGCAATACCAGGACAGCGCTAATAAAGCGGCTGGATTTTGTCTGATTTCAGGGACACGGGTGGCGATGTCCATGGTTTTGGCACCGGCCAGCAACGCGCGTACATCAATTCCCAGCAACGAAGCTGATAATAAGCCTACCGATGACATTTCAGAGGTTCGGCCACCGACCCAATCAAACATGGGAAATTCGGCCAGCCAACCTTCAATGCGCTCCAGTGCGTCCATTTTACTGCCCAACATGGTCACGGCAACGGCATGAGCCGGGAAGTTTAAGCCTTGTTGCTCGTAGGCGTGCTTTACTTCCAGCATGCTGTTGCGTGTTTCCGGCGTACCACCTGATTTGCTGGTGACAATAACCAGCGTGCTGTTGAGTCGGTCTTTTAGGCGGTTGAGGATGTGATCAATACCGGCAGGATCGGTGTTGTCGATAAAATGAATAGCCATCGGCGGAAAATCGGCGACCAAGGCTTCATCTACAAACTGTGGCCCCAGCGCCGAACCGCCAATCCCGACCGAAAGCACATCGGTAAATTTGGGGGCAAGCGGTGGCCGGATAGTGCCACTGTGTACTTTTTTTACAAAGGCTTCAATCTGATCCAGGTTGTCTATAATTTCATTTTTAAGGGCTGCCGGTGCCAGTTCCGGGTTACGCAACCAGTAATGACCCACCATCCGGTTTTCATCAGGGTTGGCGATGGCACCTTGTTCCAAGGCGGCCATATCCTTAAATGCCTGGGCAAATTTTGGCTCCAGGGATTGCACCATCAGGTCATCAAAGCGCATCCGGCTGACATCCAGATATAATCCCAAATCTTCGTTAAAATAAAGCCAATCCTGATAGCGTTGCCAGAGTTCTTGAGTATTCATAATGCCTGTATGCGTGACCTTGAAGTGTTTAATAGAAATATGCGTGCATAACTCAACACGGGTGCGGCTGGTTATTGTTTGATGTTACCCAAAAAGCGACAAAATTACCATGATGAATGTGAAGTTTTAGGTTTTTCTGGTTGCGAGGTTAAGTAAAAACAAGGTAATGCTTGAAAAATGCGGCCACTCAATCTTTAACTAGTTTTCGTTAGTCGCGACGTGGGCGTCGCTCCCACGGCGGGAGCGA
>CAIMDR010000559.1 GCA_903839795.1 uncultured Methylococcaceae bacterium
ATCCCCCTCAATCCCCCTTTTTCAAAGGGGGAGGTGAATACTTATAAATCTTCGTGTTCTTCGTGTTCTTCGTGTCTTCGTGGTGAAATGTTTTAACTTGATGTCTAGGGTTTACCAGGATTGTAATTTTAATAAATACGTTACCTAAAGCCGTCTGTAGCTGTTGTAAAGTGCAAAATATTACCCATAATGAATATAAAATATGTTCCTGAAAGCGTGTTCTTGTGTACGCTGGTTTTTTTCTCAAATACCGTTTTTAGTCATACGCTGGAGCTGCAACGGCAGGATTTTTTATTGGCAGAAAAACTGGCAGCACAGGGCAATCAAAGTGCGTTTTTATCCGTAAGTTCCACGTTGGCAGATTATCCGCTTTATCCCTATTTGCAGTATCTGTGGTTAAAAAATAATTTATCGGAAACTGACAAGATATTGGGTTTTTTATTAACCTATAAAGACTCCAGCTACGCTGATTTACTCCGCGCCGATTGGCTGAATTATCTCGCTAATAATGAACGTTGGCCTGAATTTATCAATAATTATCAAGCCAGTGATAATACGGCGCTTGAATGTCAATTTTATTGGGCAAATTATAAAGCAGGTAATCAAGAACTGGCTTTGAATGCGGCCAAACGTTTATGGACTGTCGGCGACAGGCAGCCTGAAGAATGTAATCCCCTGTTCTCGGTGTTGGCGATGTCGCCTGTTTTTACAACTGATTTGATTTGGCAACGCTTTGAATTAGCCTTAAAGAAAGACAATAAATCCTTGGCAGGCTATGTGCAGCGTTTTCTGGATAGGCCGGATCAAGCCACTGCCGAGTTTTGGTTGCAGGTTCATAAAAAGCCCTCGCTAATTGAAGGCAGTCTGTTTATGGGAAGTGATGATCTTTACGGTCGTATCTTTGCGCACGGTGTGGATCGATTGGCTCAAGCAGACTTGGATTCGGCGCTGGGTCTTTGGGATAGTAGAAAGCGAAACTTTGTTATCAATAACCAAACTTCTCAACAACTTGAGCGCAGACTGGCGCTGGGATTGGCGCGTGCGCGTGATAATCGGGCGTACAATCGTCTGGATCAGTTGGTCGCGGTTGATGCAGAGGTCAGGGAATGGAAAGTCAGGGCCGCTTTGTTTGAACAAAATTGGCAGCATGTTGCGCAAGCACTGGCGGGCTTAACCCTTGAAGAGCAACAAACGCCGCAGTGGCAATACTGGCAAGCCCGCTCTTTGAGCGAAACCGGAAACGTGTTGCAGGGACTGTCTATTTTTAATCAGCTAGCGCAAGATAGAAGTTTTTATGGATTTATGGCGGCCGATGCGGTCAATAAGCCCTATAACTTGGCTGATAAACCGGTTGTTATTATTGGGGATACGCTTGAAAAGCTGGCTCAAACAGCCGAGTTTAAGGCAATTCAAGAGTTGGAAATTTTAAACCGCGATGCCGAAGCAAAACGACAGTGGTGGTTTACGGTAAAAAAATTACCCAAAGATCAAATCTTGCTTGCCGCTAAATTAGCCCAACTGTGGCAATGGGATCAGGTCGCCATTATGACCTTGGTTAAAGCGGATTATTGGGATGATTTGGCCTTGCGATTTCCGGTGAGTTATTTGAGTCAGGTTCAAAGTAATGCGGATTGGCAACAGCTTGACCCCGCCATTATTTTTGGCTTGATTCGTCAGGAAAGTATGCTGGATAAGAATGCAAAGTCGGCAGTCGGTGCGCGTGGCTTAATGCAAATTATGCCGGAAACGGGTCAGCAAATAGCACATAATCTTAAAGAGCCTTGGCAGACGGAAAATATTTTGTTTAATCCGGATATTAATATTAAATACGGCGCTTTTTATTATAAACAATTATTGAATCGCTTCGATGGGCATTTTGCGTTGGCAGCGGCGGCTTATAATGCGGGGCCAAGCCGTGTGGTTAAATGGTTGCCTGGCGATAAGCCGGTTGCCGCTGATGTTTGGATAGAAACCATTCCCTTTAAAGAAACCAGAAAATATGTAACGTCTGTGCTGTCTTATGCCATTATTTATCAGCAACGGCTGCAAAGAAATGCATTAAAAATCACCGGATTGCTCTTTGATGTGCGTCCCCGCTAAAATTTGAGCTGATTTTTTTCAGTGTCTGTTAGATAATACCCCCATTAAACTATAAGAATAATTACAAAGGTACATAAATAGCATGCAGAAACAGCATAGTTTTACGCGCGAAGAACTATTAAAGTCCGGAAGGGGAGAGCTATACGGACCTAAAAATGCGCAATTACCCCTGCCAAACATGCTGATGATGGATCGTATTACGCATATATCAGATGAAGGCGGCACTTATGGAAAGGGTGAAATCATCGCGGAGCTGGATATCAATCCGGATTTGTGGTTTTTCGCTTGCCATTTCCAGGGCGACCCTGTCATGCCCGGTTGCTTGGGACTGGATGCCATGTGGCAACTGGTCGGCTTTTATTTATGCTGGATGGGTGGGCCAGGCAAAGGACGCGCTTTAGGTGTGGGCGAAGTTAAATTTACAGGGCAGGTATTACCCACTGCCAAAAAAGTAACCTACCGAATTAATTTAAAAAGACTGATTATGCGTAAACTGGTTATGGGTATAGCAGATGCCACCATGGAAGTTGATGGAAAGGTAATCTATGAAGCGACCGATTTGCGGGTTGGTTTGTTTACTTCTACAGAAGATTTTTAGGGGTCAAAAGAAAAATGAAAAGAGTCGTTGTAACCGGATTAGGCATTGTTTCCAGCATTGGAAATAACCGGAATGAGGTCGTCGATTCCTTAAAGCAAGGTCGATCAGGAATCACTTTTGCAAACGTTTATGAGGAGTTGGGTTTTCGCAGTCACGTACATGGCCCTATTAATATAGACCTTGACGCATTTATCGACCGTAAAACAAAACGTTTTATGGGTGACGGAGCCGCTTTTAACTATATCGCGATGCAGCAGGCCATTGATGATTCAGGTTTAACTGAAGCCGATGTGTCTAATTTTAGAACCGGTCTGGTGATGGGTTCTGGCGGCCCTTCAACGTCGAACATTGTTGACGCGGCAGATATACTGCGTGAAAAAGGCATTAAAAAAGTCGGCCCCTACATGGTGCCCAGAAGCATGTCCAGCACCAATACAGCTTGTCTGGCAACACCCTATAAAATCAAAGGCGTCAATTACTCCATTAGTTCAGCGTGTGCGACCAGTGCCCATTGTATTGGTCATGCCATGGAGTTAATCCAGATGGGCAAACAGGACGTGGTATTTGCCGGTGGCGGTGAAGAAGTTCACTGGACTATGTCGGTGTTGTTTGACGCGATGGGCGCTTTATCGTCTAAATATAATGACACACCGACCACCGCGTCCCGGCCTTATGATGAAACCCGCGATGGTTTTGTTATTTCCGGTGGCGGCGGTGTTTTAGTCATTGAAGAGTTGGAGCATGCCAAAGCACGTGGTGCCAAAATCTATGCAGAACTGGTCGGTTACGGCGCAACGTCTGATGGTTATGATATGGTTCAGCCGTCAGGTGAAGGTGCCGTGCGCTGTATGCAACAAGCAATGGCCACGGTGACTGGCAAGATTGATTATATCAATGCGCACGGAACCAGCACACCGGTTGGCGATACCAAAGAATTGGGTGCTTTGCGTGAGGTGTTTGGTGCAGGTAATGTGCCTTGGGTTAGTTCTACTAAATCACTGACCGGTCATGCGTTAGGCGCTGCCGGTGTTAATGAGGCCATTTATTCATTATTAATGATGGAAGAAAACTTTCTGAGTGCTTCCGCCAACATAACGCAACTTGACCCGGGCGCAGAAGGCATTCCTATTGTTTGTGAGCGCCAAGATAATCTGACTTTAAATACCATTATGTCCAATAGTTTTGGTTTTGGCGGTACTAACGCGACATTAATTTTTCAGCGTTATAACGGTTAATATTTTTCTTATCGGGGTTCAGACTATGAACCCCGATTTCCTTTTCTCCCTAGCAACGGGCATTAACTAACGTGAACACGTTATAACATGCACATTGCTTCATCATCGAATATAATTCTGACCATGTCAGATTCAAAGCAAAAATCCACATTTCAATTTAACAAATTACAAAAACGACTGCGCCATACTGTCGGTGATGCGATTGCCGACTATAACATGATCGAGAATGGCGATAAGATCATGGTATGTCTGTCTGGAGGAAAAGATTCCTATACCTTATTAGACATCCTGATGGGTTTACAGAAAACCGCACCGGTTGAGTTTGAGCTGATAGCGGTTAACCTTGATCAAAAACAACCGGGATTTCCCGAGCATGTTTTACCTGCCTATCTTGAATCCTTGGGCGTGCCTTATCATATCATTGAAAAAGACACTTACAGTGTGGTCAAGCGCGTTATTCCTGAAGGCAACACCACGTGCGGTTTGTGTTCACGCTTGCGGCGCGGCACTTTATACGGGTACGCCGAAGCCAACGGTATTAGCAAAATAGCGTTAGGCCATCATCGTGATGATATTTTGGAAACGTTTTTTCTGAATATTTTTTACGGTGGCAAGCTCAAGGCCATGCCGCCCAAATTATTGAGTGACGATAAAAAGAATATCGTCATCAGACCGCTGGCCTATACGCGTGAGAAAGAAATAGAACGCTTTGCTGCCTTCAAGGATTTTCCTATTATTCCCTGTAACTTGTGCGGTTCTCAGGCGAACCTGCAAAGACAAGCGATGAAAGTCATGCTGGCGAGTTGGGACAAGCAATTTCCGGGGCGACTGGAAACCATCTTTACCAGTCTCCAGAATGTTGCGCCCTCACAATTAGCTGACCGGCAATTATTTGATTTCGCCGGTTTGATGCGTAGTGAGCAAGCCGAGGGGCTGGATGATTCATTGAATGCAGGTTTGGACGTATTAGCTCTGTAAGCACTGCTTTAAGTTGCTGCGCCACTTTTTTACAACCTTTCAGCCTGTCGGGAATGCCTGCTTGCCGTTGCTCATTGTTAATGAGCATCCCTTTGCTGTCTGGTTAATTTTAATAATTGTTCTTGTACATCTATGACACCCATACAATATATTGACACCCCTGATCAACTGGCCACGCTGTGCGAACAGA
>CAIMDR010000560.1 GCA_903839795.1 uncultured Methylococcaceae bacterium
CATGAACGACTTAACCGTTCACCCTTCGACAGGCTCAGGACGAACGGTTAAGTCTCGACTATGTCCCGCGTTAAGTTGGTAGCCTTTTTCTTCGTTCCCACATCGCAGGCTGTCGGCAAGCCCTTAAGCATGTCAGCCAGACTCATGCCATCAGCTTGCTTTTCAATACGCATCAACGTTTTAACACGGACCTCACCATTTTTAGGTCGGCCGCGTGTGGCAGCAACTTTCTTTACGGGTTCTTTTTTAATCGACTTTTCTCGTGCCTCTATCGCGGTGGAATCGCGTGAGTTATGTCCGATTATTTCGTTGGCATAGCTTTTTTCAATAAAGGCTGCATGGACTCGCTCGGGTAACTGAGACACCGAGAACTCAGCAAAGGCACGCGAGAATATCGATTTATCCGGAATATCGTTTAGACGTTCCCAGCCGCAAATTCGTCGTAATGACTTGTCTGTTGCCAATCTATCCAGTAGTGCCCGGGTTGTAGGCATGTTGTAAATCATTTTCGCCACAAACGCTCTGGCAATAGCTCTTCGATCTTTAGGTGGACGACCTGGAAAGTCACGACTGGAATAGATGAATTTCTCAATACGTAGTATTTCTAAAGTGGTGATCAACTCTTGTTGCTTCTTGGTCAGATCACCCAGTTCTTCTGCTAACGAAGGAAATAATGAGCCTTGTATATTAAGCCAGGTCTGTGATAAAGTTTCTCGTAACATGCTAATTTAATGATATTTTTTTGTTTTACGAAGCGTTTGTTTTATCATTTTTAGACAGGTTATTTTTCTTTTTTTGCCCTTCAGGCTATTAATTCCGTTCGTTTTAATGGGTTTTGCAAGTGGCTCATATAATTTAAAAGTATTAAGTCGGATTAAACCAAAGCTATGTAGAATGAATTTTAATTTGAAAATTTTTCTGTGTATTTTACATATTTATTTTATCGTCATCGCCTTTAGCGATTATTTTTTAAGTTCAGTATTAAGGAGAATAATATGAAATGTTCAATTCGATGTCTGGGTCTGTTAGCCGGTTTGATTGTTGGTAATCAAGCTATGGCGACAGATTATTATATAAACCCTACCGGTAATGATTCATGGTCTGGCACCCTGCAATTACCCAACGAAAAAAAAACCGACGGCCCGTTTAAAACGCTTTTCAAGGCTCAAAGTGCTATCAGAAAACTAATAACTACGACAGCTTACACTAGCAAGGTTAATGTTAACATTGCCGCTGGTCGTTATTTTATGAACTACACATTAGGATTTACTTCACTGGATTCCGGCTTGCCGGGTAAAGAAATTCTCTGGCAAGGCGAGCCGGGCGCATCAGTGATTATCAGTGGCGGGTTACCCGTTACCTGTACAAAACGCGACACCACGTTTTGGGATTGTCCATTGACAACGTTGCCTGTCACTACCGCGTTTTTTGATACAACCCGAATTAAAGGCAAAGGTCCCAAATTTGATGTGTTTGTGGACGGTCAAATCCTGCAATTAGCGCGTTGGCCGGATACGGATTGGGCGCATATTAAAGCGCCGGTAAATGTAAATGCAAAATTTTCGGTGATGGAGACTCTGCCTGCTTTTACCGGTGATACTTCAAATGCCCAAGTGCATATTTTCCCTGGCAACTCTTGGTATGATGAATATCTGGGCGTCTCGTCTTTTGATAATTCAGCCAATACCATCACCTTGGCAGATGTCAGTAAATATCCTTTGGCCAGTGGCAGACAATTTTATATACAAAACATATTGTCCGAACTCAATGCGCCAGGTGAATGGTTTTATGATGCGATAGCCAAAAATGTGACCTTTATTGCTCCCGCCAATACCCCCCCTCAAGAAGTTATCTTATCATCGTTACCTTATATCTTTACCTTTAATGCCGTAAGCAATCTAAGTTTTAAAAATCTGACACTACAACATACTACAAAGGCCGCAATATTAGGTGCCAGTTCAAGCAACATTATTATGGATCATCTGGTGATCAATAATGTGGGGGGGAGAGGGATTGATTTAGCCAATAGCACTAACTTATTGTTTAGTAATAACGAAGTTCATCATACTACCGGAGGCGGTGTTTATGTCCAAGGTGGCGATATGGTAACACTGACAGGGTCTGGCAATATAATTGATAACAATCATATCCATCATACCGCTTCTGCAATATTAAGTTCATCACCACAAATTAACGTGGCCGGCGTTGGTACTACCGTAACGCACAATCTCGTTGAGCAAGCTCCAAGTATTGGGATTATGATATATGGCAACAATCAGGTTATAGAAAAAAACGAGCTGCATCACGTTTGTTTAAATTCCTCAGATTGCGGCGGTGTTTATTCTGGTGGAAGTTGGATTAAGCGTGGCAACATAATCCGTAACAATTATATTCATGATGTTATTGGTTATGGCATGAATAGCTTTGATTTGGTGAATAATACCGTAGAATTTGCTTCACCGTTTGATAGTCGTGGAATTTATATAGATGATGGCAACAGCGGTTTTGAAGTCGCTGGCAATATACTGATTAATGCCGGTTTCGTTTCAATACATCTCAATGGCGGCCGGGATAACAAAGTCCATGATAATTTCATTAGCACCGATCAGTATTCCATTTGGATACTCAATCGTGAAAAGATACTCGACTGGACACTCTTCCAAAGTGGTTTAGCCGCTTCGCCTTATAAAACTGCTGCGTGGATGAG
>CAIMDR010000561.1 GCA_903839795.1 uncultured Methylococcaceae bacterium
AGTATGAATTTATTGCTCATGGCAGGAACCTCCTGACGGGGAAATGTAAAAATCTATTTTATCAGATTTGCGCTGGGGAAGTCGGACAGACTCCTAGAAACCCAAACATGAAAAAAACGTAGTTATTCACTTCCCCCTTTGACAAAGGGGGAGGTGAATACTTACCCACCAAAGCATTGGCTCTGGAACTGGCAAAACGCGAAATTACCGTCAACTGTGTAGCGCCAGGGTTAATTGCAACCGATATGATCAATGAACTCCCGCTGGAGGAAATCAAAAAAATGATACCTGCCCGCAGAATAGGCAATCCTAAAGAAGTCGCCGCCGCCGTTGCCTTTTTAATGTCAGAAGATGCAGGCTATATCACTCGACAAGTCATATCGGTCAATGGTGGCTTATGTTAAAACGGGTTGTCGTGACCGGAATGGCCGGTATTTCGCCAATCGGCAACGACTGGCAGCAGGTTTCAGCAAGATTGAAAAGGCAATCTACCGGCATTCAAATCATACCGGAATGGGAAAAATATATCGGCTTGAATACCCGCTTAGGTGCACCTGCCGATTTTATAAAGCCCCTGCATTATTCCCGAAAACAGACCCGGAGCATGGGGCGCATTGCAATCATGGCAACTTATGCGACAGAACTGGCGCTCATCGATGCCGGTTTATTAAACAATCCCTGTCTTAACAGTGGACAAATGGGCATAGCCTACGGCAGTTGTGCCGGCAGTTTTGACGCGCTGGCAGAATTCGGCAACATGCTGCTAAACCATACGGTCAACGGACTCAATGCAACGTCTTACATTCGAATGATGGCGCATACCACCCCCGTTAATATCGGTCTTTTTTTCGGTATTAACGGCCGGATTTATACAACATCCAGTGTAAGTATTCACTTCCCCCTTTGAAAAAGGGGGATTGAGGGGGATTTATCTAATAAAATCTCCCCTAACCCCTCTTTGTTAAAGAGGGGGACTGAATGATTACCATCCATTGCCTGTACATCGAGCAGTCAAGGTATCGGTTATGCTTATGAAGCCATTAAACACGGCTACCAAAAACTGATGGTGGCGGGCGGTGCCGAAGAACTTTCCGCATCTGAAGCTGCCGTATTCGACACCCTGTTTGCAACCAGTACGCGTAACGATACACCGGAAAAAAGCCCAAGACCGTTTGACCGTGACCGAGATGGTCTGGTCATAGGCGAAGGCGCGGGAACATTAATTCTTGAAGAACGCGAACATGCACTGGCCCGAGGTGCCCATATCCATGCCGAACTGATAGGTTTTGGCACCAATTCGGACGGCCTGCATGTAACCCAACCTGACAGCCACAGTATGCAAACAGTCATACGTTTGGCCTTACAAGATGCCGAACTGGACGCAGCGGCTATTGGTTATGTCAGCGCTCACGGGACGGCTACTGCGCATGGCGATATCGCAGAAAGTCATGCAACGGCAGCCGTATTTGGCGCCAACACCCCAATCAGTTCGCTAAAAAGCTTTACCGGCCATACCTTGGGTGCCTGCGGCGCACTCGAAGCATGGGTGGCAATTAACATGATGAATGAAGGCTGGTTTCATGCCACCGCCAACCTTGAAAACATAGATCCTGCGTGTGCACACTTGGATTATATTAAAGACGACATTCGCACGTTGGATTGCGACTATGTTATGAGCAATAACTTTGCTTTTGGTGGGATAAATACTTCTTTAATTTTTAAACGCGTAACACGATGAGGATGATAACAATGAAAATACTTTATATGTAATTATTCAGTCCCCCTCTTTGACAAAGAGGGGTTAGGGGAGATTTTATTAGATAAATCCCCCTCAGTCCCCCTTTTTCAAAGGGGGAGGTGAATACTTACCTTTAGATTGTGATAATTTCATTATTGATAGCGGGTTGTTCTACAACGGGACATTTCAAGGTACCTGAAGGTTCCAGCCTTTATATCGATGAAAGACCACAGCCAGTGGACATCAAAGTAAATGGCGAAGTAACAACCCGACCATTTTTCTGGACGGTAACAGGAATACCGCCAGAGCGGGGAATTCCCTATCGCCTTGAAAAAAATGGAAAAAGCCTTAAAGAAGGTAAGTTGCGCACAAAATTCCGTGTCGTATCAATTTTCTGGCCTCCGTTCGCCAGTGTCTACTGGCCTATGGGTTTTAACCCTGACATTACCTACGATTTGGTTAAAGACAAGCAGGAATAGTTGATTGCCGCCTTGATGAAGTATTGCCCGTAGTCTTTATTTCAACGCCAACAAATAACAGCTGTAATTCCGTTAACATTTAGAGAAATAATAGATAATACTTATCAAAAAAAATAAAAGATTGAATTTTTCTGTTAAATTCCCTATTCTTTGCTAGTTTGAATTTTAATCAAATTCTATTTCCCCAACAAGAGAACTGCAGTTCTCTTTTTTTACAACACAAGAGGTCAGTATGAAAAAATCATTAGGCATATTAGCAGGTATTGTTTTAATCGCGTTAAGTGGATCAGCAATGGCTGATGAACAACTTGAAATTGGTCAAAAAATCTATGAACGTGCTTTCGGCCGTGGTTGCGGTACTTGCCACGATATCGCTTCAAACCCACAATTGTCTGCCAACATTAAAGCAGGAACTTTGGACAGAGCGTCATTTGAAAAAGTTCTGAAAGAAGGCAAAGGCGGCATGCCAAAAGCTATCGAAGAGATTATGGCTAACAAAGCAGTTATAAAAGCTGGATACGGCGAAGATCAAGCTGTTGACGCTTTATATGCTTATATCAGCAGCAAATAATAATAAAAAATAAGTCAGGCACAAAAAAAAGCCTCCCCAGTCTATGATTGGGGAGGCTTTTTTATGACTACAATAAAGTTCAAGGCAACTATAGACTTTCAGAAATTAAATTTCTAATTTACGACAATTTAACTCACACGGATAACATCCCTCAAAGGGATGGTATCCGTTAGCATCGAAATTATTTATCTGAAAATTTATACTTATAGTTTTTCAGATAAATAATTTCCAAGCCGTTTGGCTAGATGAATTAGCCAGCTATAGAAAAATCCTCACGCATTTTCTGCATAACGCAGATGATTTTACTCGCATCCTGCATA
>CAIMDR010000562.1 GCA_903839795.1 uncultured Methylococcaceae bacterium
AATTCAGGGCTCTATAACCCGTATTCCGAGTCATTTTTTATTGATTACTTTGCGCTTGTAGTAAGCGTAAGTTTTCTTCAACACCGGCCGCTGCTGTCAATTCAGCTACATTGTTTTTGGTGAAAAAACCATCAAAATCACCAAAGCGCTGAACATACTCTACGATAAGAGAAGAGTGCTCTGAAGCACTGGAGAAAATTTGTTTTAATCCTTCATCCTTAGAGCCTATAACATCCAAAAGGAAATCCTTTCCATTTGAACGAATAGCTTCTACCACGTAATCAATATTGGATTGTCCAGCGGTTTCTCCATCAGCCACAATTAAGGCGATATGATGGAGACGTGGGCCATAATTACGAACAAAATTTTCTGTTGGGGAGGGGAGTCCGACCAGATGATTTACAAAATAAGGATTATTTGCTGCGGTAAAGACCTTGGCAGGACTTAGTTTTTCATCTGAATAATGAATACTTTTAGTAACATTAGTGGAAGAGTTTTGATTTTCAATATCATAGGAGCCCCAGTAGTAATAGCTTGAAACGGTAAGATATTCAAGAATAGCCACTTCACGGTTCTGGCTATAAACACGGGTAGCCAAATGATCGATGGGTAGAATTAATCGATCGAGTCCCAGTGATTTTTGGATTGCTTTAGAGTTTAAATAGCCTTGGTTTACATCATCATGAATTACACTATTTCCCAAGGCATAGACGCGAATATTTTGTTCCGGTCTTTCCCAGTAACCAACGATGTTATGGGTATAAGGAGAGGGTTTAACGATAGCCATATTCCCTGGTAATTCGAGTTTACGAATTTGATCTTGATTAAAAAATCTGATTTCACGCGATTTTTGTATCTCAACGACTTCATGTAAGTTTGAAACACGGAATATCTCACCCATGTACCGAGAATTGGGTTTATGCGCTCCAATGGGATAGACTTCATTAAGGCTGCGAAATATGCCGTGAGTATTTAAGTTTCTTACTTCTCTAATCAGAATATCCGGCGAGTTCATGTCAATTCGTAAAACATGTGTCCAGTAAGATTCTGATTCCAAGGTAACCAGGTAATGATAGGGTGTCATTAAAGCTAATTCACTGACATAGCTTACAGAGCAGCCAGATTCGACATTAATGATTAAGGCATCAATTTGTCGAATTATATCGGTAAGGCCGATACGATCACGTTCTTCTAATAGCTTGACAAGAAATTCATTAAACCAGGGCGAGTTGGCTTTATCGCCTTGGATTGGATATTGTAAAGAATTCATAGTGACTTTTGGGTAGTTTGGATTAAATAACTTTGCTAAAGTAAAGCAAAGCTTATGCCAACTACGAAATATCTTGTTTTTATTGTTATAGTATTGACTCTTTAATCAATAGTTGCACTGAAATAAGGCGAAAAAAATTTTAAAGCGATCTCTTGGTGCTTGGATAACTTAACCGGTTTCTAATTTTACAATGAAGGTAATATGAGTTAATAAAAACTTGTGTAATCATTCAGTTCCCCTCTTTGAAAAGAGGGATTAGGGGAGATTTTATTAGATAAATCCCCCTCAATCCCCCTTTTTCAAAGGGGGAGGTGAATAACTACAAGCTTGTTTTATCGCACTGAATTAGGTCAAATAAATGTTTATAATAGCAATATTTAGTGCATGATTTTTTGCTGGCATTGAGTAATATCAATAGATTCAAACTTATGTGAAGTTATTTTATTATGGCATCGAACTTGCTGGTTTTACAGAATAATTATAGAAAATTTTATAACGGTTGATTTTTATGATCTTACACATATATACACAATGACAAAATTAAGCGACTATTTTGATTATAGAGTTGACTCGGAAAACAATCGTTATATGGAGGTATCAATTAATGGTATGTTGTTACTTAGACTGCCTGCCGCTAATAAAGGCACAGCCTTTACCTTACAAGAGCGCATAAATCTTGGTCTGGATGGCCTGTTGCCGCCTTTGGTCACCGGTATCGAGCAACAAATTGAGCGACTTTATTCAAGTTATCAAAAGTTGCCTGATGATATATCGAAGTATCAGTTTTTAAGGGCTATTCAGGAACGTTCTGTTGTTCTTTTTTTTGCTTTATTAGAAAGTCATTTGGAAGAAATGGTACCCATAGTTTATACCCCGACTATTGGCCTTGCTGTTCAGCAATTTAGTACCTTGTATAGAACCGCTCGGGGATTGACCTTATCAGTTCAAAATATCGATCGTGCTGATACAATCATGCAAAAATACCCGCTGAATGATGTTCGAATGATTGTGGTTACTGATGCATCCGCTATTTTAGGTATCGGTGACCAAGGTATGGGTGGATTATCAATCTGTATAGGAAAACTTGCTTTATATACGGTGGGTGGGGGATTGTGTCCATTTCAGACTTTACCGATTAATTTGGATGTCGGTACTAATCGAAGCGAATTATTAGAGGATCCACATTATTTAGGTATTAGGCAAAAACGCTTGGATAAAGACGCTTATTTTGAGCTGGTTGATAAATTTGTAAATGCTGTTAAATCAACGTGGCCCAAGGCAATTATTCAATGGGAAGATTTTACCAAAGATGTTGCATTCGATGTTTTATCACGTTACAAGCATGAAATTCCTTGTTTTAATGATGATATCCAAGGTACAGGGGCTATGGCTTTGGCAGGTTTACTGGCTGCCTGTCATAAAAAAGGTCAAAATTTAATTGATCAAACAGTCGTCGTCGTTGGTGCGGGTGCGGGCGGTATTGGGGTTGCCGGCGCAATAAGAACAGGCATGTTGAATGGGTGGCTTAGTGAGCAAGATACTAATCGTCAAGTTTTTGTTGTCGATGTAAATGGTCTGATTTTTAATGATGAAAATATTGAAGAATATAAGATGCCTTTTATTCAGCCTGGAGATATTTATCAATCGTGGTCATTAAAAGGTGAGATTCCAACCTTATTAGAGATAGTGAACAACGTAAAACCAAATATTTTGATTGGTTTATCCGGTGCGCCCGGTATATTTAATGAGTCAGTCGTTAATGCCATGGCTGAACATAATGAATATCCGATTATATTTCCCCTTTCCAATCCAAATTCTAATTGTGAAGCAACCCCCGAAGATATTATCAAATGGTCAAACGGGCGTGCTCTGGTAGCGACTGGAAGTCCTTTTCCTGACGTTAACTATCAGAATAAAAACTATGAGATAAGGCAAGGCAATAATGCCTTCATTTTTCCCGGTGTTGGTTTAGCTGCTGTTATGCAACCGTTCACCCCCCTAACCCAAAATTAAAAAACTATTGACCTAAAAATCATATATAGACTTTCAGATAAATAATTTCCAAGTGCTGTGCAGAACAGCA
>CAIMDR010000563.1 GCA_903839795.1 uncultured Methylococcaceae bacterium
TACGGGTACCGGTAAATCAACGTCCTTGGCTGCCTTAATCAAGCATCGCAATCAGAACAGTAACGGTCATATTATTACTATTGAAGATCCGATAGAGTTTCAGCACCCGCATCTGGGTTGTATTATTACCCAGCGCGAAGTAGGCATTGATACAGAATCTTACGAGGTGGCTTTAAAAAACACGCTGCGACAAGCTCCTGACGTAATTTTGATTGGTGAAATCAGGACGCGGGAAACCATGCAGAATGCCATTACCTTTGCTGAAACCGGACATTTATGTCTGTCTACACTGCATGCCAACAACGCCAATCAGGCCTTGGACCGGATTTTACATTTCTTTCCTGATGAAATGCATGGTCAGTTATTGATGGATTTGTCACTAAACCTGAAAGGAATTGTTGCCCAACAACTGATTAAACGCTCTGACGGTAAAGGTCGTTATCCGGCCGTTGAAATATTGATTAATACGCCTTTGGTTAAGGACTATATCCGTAAAGGCGAGATTGAAAAGCTCAAAGAGTTAATGAAAAATTCACGCGAACAAGGTATGCAGACTTTTGACCAAGCACTGTATGACTTGTATACAGATGGAAAAATCGGTTACGAAGATGCCTTAAATTCAGCAGACTCAAGAAACGAGGTTCGTTTAATGATCAAATTGAGCGCTGGAAACATAACTGCTTTTGAAGAAGATGAATCGCTGTTATCAGAACTGGATCAGGACAAAAGCTTCTCTGATAACATCTTTAAAAAACCCTCGGGGGGTTAAAGTGCTGGTAACCAATAAATCGCCACAGATTCACGGATTATAAATGGATTAAATAGGTGAATCTGTTGCAACTTTTGGAGCTATTAAGTTAAGCCTTGTGGCTTGTCCGGGCTTACGTGGACAGCCTTTTATGTAACAATATCCGTGTCTTGTAGGGGCAATCCCTTGCGGTTGCCCTGCTAACATTTTGGCATTAAAGGGCAGGCGTAAAGCCTACCAAAAATGTCCCTCCTTAGTGAGTAGCCGTTTTTTAGACACGACCATTGTTTTAGCTATTGTTGTCATGACAATGTCGGGCGATTGTGCTATTGTTTTATAGGTATTGGAGGAATTATGACTACTCGAACAAACCGCACAACCAAACTTGACCTACGTTTATCGCAGGATGCAAAACAAACTCTGAGCGCGGCTGCCCAAGCGGCACATTGCTCTGTCAGCCAGTTCGTATTGAAGAGCGCCTTAGAACGCGCCGCCGAAACGCTTACTGAGCGGCAACGTTTTGAACTCAATGCTGATCAATGGAAAGAATTCATGGACGCGCTTGATGCACCGGCTCAGATTGTGCCGCAGATTCAACGATTATTCCGTGAGCCGAGTCCCTTTGATACGCAGATTGTCGAATGACGGATTTTCGTATTGAGAAGCTGCGCCGTGACCATCCGCTTGACACTTTTACCTGTGGATATGAAGAGCTTGACCGCTTTCTCATTCGCTATGCCGTTGGCAATCAGCAAGCCAACGCCTCACAAACTTATCTAGGACTACACGGCACCGAAGTCATAGGTTTCTACAGTCTCGTTGTTGGTGAAGTCGCCTTTGTCGATGCACCAGAACGATTGACCAAAGGATTAGCTCGTCACCCTGTCCCCATTATGTTATTAGCTCGACTGGCTGTCAGCACCAAGTGGCAAGGTCGTCGGATTGGTTCCGGTTTATTGAAGGACGCAATGCTACGCACATTGCAAGCCGCTGACATTGGAGGGATTCGTGCTTTTGCCGTTCACGCCAAAGATGAACCCGCCAAGCACTTCTACGAACGGTTTGGCTTTGTACCCTCAGCGACAGACCCGCTACACCTCTTCCGCCTTATTAAAGATTTGCGGCGCTCTCTCGAAGAATAAAGCTTGCCTATCCACCCCTCCAATGCCGGTCGGGGTTTGCAAGCCCCCGTCATACTTCAGCTTGTCATTTTTTCTGATTCAAACCAGTGCTGGGGTTAATTAACGCCAATAACACGCCATCTCGCAGGAAAGCCATTGTGTTCACCCTTAGTGTGGACTACACTTTGATTTTTTAACAGAGGGTATGTGCTGTGTATGCAACGAACGTCAGAAACTTAAAACGTAATCCGTCGGAAGCACTCAGACATGCTGAATTAGAGCCTGTTTTGATTCTAAAAGGCAATCAGCCGAATGCCTTGATTTTAAATTTGAAAAGCTCGCTTGGTGATATGGGCGAGCAATTAAAACCGGCTTTGGCGGCCAGTTTATTTAAAGATAGAGTGTTGTCATTAGGGGCGGCTGCGCAAATCAGCGGCCTAAGTCTGTCGGAATTTATCGGGCATTTAACCCAGTTGGATATTGATTTGGTGGTGCCTGATCAACAAACTGCAAAGGAACTGGAAACGCTAGCGTCATGGCTGTCGTAATAGCAGATGCGGGCCCTTTAATTGCGCTGGCTAAAATCAGTCAACTACATTTATTGCGTGCTCATTTTACCTCCGTATTGATCAGTCAGTCCGTTGCGGATGAATGTTTGCGTAGTCAATTCAGCAAGGCAATCTTAATCAAACAGGCTTTAGAATCGGGTTGGTTAAAGTGTGTCGATAATCCGGTTTTTTCGCACCCTTTATCAAGAAGTCTTGGCTTAGGTGAGCAGAGTAGCATTGAGTCTGTCTTACAAACAGACACTAAAACCTTGTTGATTATGGACGATGCGTTGGCTCGTAAACAGGCATTGCGCAAGCAATTGAACATTATTGGCACTGCTGCGCTGTTGTTTGCCGCGCAACAAAAAGGATTGATCGCTGACGCTGATACATTAATCGCTGAACTTAATCAGGTCGGCTATCGTATTTCAGCGGCGGTAATTGCTCAATTAAGAAGTGGCTCAGCATGAACCATCACTTTTGGAAAGGCAAAGGCAACACCGTGTTGATGTATTCAAACCTTTCCGATTGGCACGCTACATTAGAGGCACAGCCCATGGAATTAGTCAGGTTGGGCAGCCTCTTTTCGTTGCCCAAAATCAGAATATCGAGAGATTTCTTAAATGCCATTCGTGCGTTTTAACGCGAAAATGTCGGATACGAAAAGCATGTGTCCGACCTGTCTGCTTTCGTGTTAAATCAAAGTAGGTCAGTGTGTTGTCATTTGGCGCTCTTTATCAGAGAATAGACGTAACAAAACCCGCTGTGCAGCATTAATTATGCTACAAAACCCGGCGGGTTATTTTTTTAGGAAGAATATGTCGCTTACCGAACAAGAAAAACAACGCCTGATTCAATTGATTGAACAAGGCAAGCCGTTACCTGCTCATTATAAAAACCTGCTGTTTGCCGGTGAAGCGGATTATGTTGAACGCACCGCTGTTTATGAGTTGCAATATAAAGGCAAAAAATCCGAGCCGGATATTTTAAGCCGCACACCCGCAGCGCCGTTGCAAGAAATGCGGAGTTTCAATAACGATAATCCCTTTGACGACGACTGGCGCAATTTGCTGATTTTTGGTGACAACCTGTTGGCCCTGAAAGCGATTTATAACGATCAACGCGGCGCGAATCGTTACAACACCAAAAACAAAATCAAACTGATTTATATTGATCCGCCGTTTGCCACCAAACAGGACTTTATGAAAGACCGGGAGAAAGCCTACCGGGATAAGGTCATGGGGGCGCAGTTTATTGAGTTTATCCGTGAGCGGCTGGTGTTGTTGCGGGAGATTCTGGCGGATGATGGTTCGATTTATGTGCATTTGGATTGGAAAAAAGGGCACTATATTAAAGCGGTGATGGATGAGGTTTTTGGCGAATTTAATTTCCAGAACGAAATTATTTGGAAACGTACTTCAGCGCACAGTGATTCTAAAACCTATGCAAACGTGCATGATTTGATCTTGTATTATTCTCGTTCGGAACAGACAAAATTTTTACCTCAATATACAGAATATTCTGAAGTGCATTTAGCAACGCGATATAAGCATATTGATCCAGATGGAAAAAGATTTACAGATGGTGATTTAGTTGGAGCAGGTCTAAAAGGTGGTGGCTATGAATATGAATGGAA
>CAIMDR010000564.1 GCA_903839795.1 uncultured Methylococcaceae bacterium
GGTCTAACGCCGGTATTTTTGTGCCGACTAAAATGGATAACCGAAAGTAATTATTCATTCCCCCTCTTTGAAAAAGAGGGGTTAGGGGGAGATTTTATTAGATAAATCCCCCTCAGTCCCCCTTTTTCAAAGGGGGAGGTGAATACTTACAAATCAGGATCTATAACCTGGTGCGCAGTTGGTTGTTAAACTATTTTAATACGGTACCAATGCGACTAAAACCAACGCCTTTATCCTGCCAATCCCAACTCATCCAGATAAAGAAAGCTTTACCGACCAGATTGGCTTCAGGAACCGGCCCCCAGTAGCGACTGTCATTACTGTTGTCACGATTATCGCCCATGGCAAAATAATTACCTTCCGGTACGACATAAACAAATTCAACCGTAGGCGTACCATTTCTGATTAAAATACTGTGCTCAACACCGGTTAAATCTTCCAACAATTCTTCGGCGCCGGTCATATCCTCGCCCTGACCCAAGCCTTGATAACGGCCCATGGATACCTGTTTAACAGGCACATCATTAACGGTCAGCTTTTTATTGTTATAAACAATTTTGTCGCCAGGCAGGCCAATAATGCGTTTAATATAATCAACAGTCGGGTCTTTAGGATAACGAAAAACGACAATGTCACCGCGCTTGGGTTCATTCAGTTCAATTATCTTTTGATTGATAACCGGCAGACGTATGCCGTAAGTAAACTTGTTGACCAGAATAAAATCACCCACCAATAAAGTTGGCATCATTGATCCGGAAGGAATGCGAAAAGGCTCTGCGATAAATGACCGAAGCAACAGCACAATTAATACAATCGGAAAAAAAGAACGTGCATATTCGACCAGTACAGGCTCATCCTTTTCATCAAAAATGAGACCTTTTGATTTAAGGAATAATAAATAAGCCCCCCAAATGACACCCGTAATGACAGTGGCCAGCAACAGAAAAAAAGAGAAATCAAAGTCCATTGTTATATTTAAGTTCAGGTTAAAGGTTAAGGGTTCAAGGCTAAAGGTTCAAGGTTCAAGGTTCAAGGAAAGCGTCAAGGTTGTTTTTTCGCCTTTAACCTTTAACCTTTCTTTACCTTTTACCTGCTCTTCTTCATCATTCTTTGTTGAGTTGTAAAACTGCCAGGAATGCTTCTTGAGGAATCTCAATATTACCGACCTGTTTCATGCGTTTTTTACCGGCTTTTTGTTTTTCCAGTAACTTCTTCTTACGACTAATATCACCGCCATAACACTTGGCGATAACATTTTTTCGCAAGGCTTTAACAGTTGAGCGGGCGATGATTTTGGAACCTATGGCCGCCTGTATCGCTACTTCGTACATTTGTCTTGGAATCAGGTCTTTCATTTTTTCAACCAAATCGCGGCCTCGATTATTACTTAAATCACGATGCACAATAATCGATAAAGCATCCACTTTTTCGGCATTGATCAACACATCCAGCTTAACCAAATCCGCTGGCTGAAAACGTAAAAATTCATAATCAAATGAAGCAAAACCGCGACTGACTGACTTTAAGCGGTCAAAGAAATCCAGAACCACTTCACTTAAGGGTAGTTCATAATGTAGAGAAACTTGTCTGCCAACGTACTGCATGTCTTTTTGTACGCCGCGCTTTTCAATACACAGGGTAATCACGCCGCCTAAATAAGCCTGCGGCACCAAAATATTGGCCCGAATAATGGGCTCCCTGATTTCCTTGACAGTGCCGCCCTCCGGCAGTTTGGCCGGATTATCCACCATTAAAATCTGGTCGGTCTGGGTAATTACTTCATAAATAACCGTGGGCGCGGTGGTAATCAAATCAACGTCATATTCTCTTTCCAAGCGCTCTTGCACAATTTCCATGTGCAACATGCCTAAAAAGCCGCAACGAAAACCAAAGCCTAAAGCCTGAGAGGTTTCCGGCTCAAATTGCAAAGCGGCATCATTAAGGTTTAATTTGTTAAGCGCTTCACGTAAATCTTCGTAATCATCGGAACTTACGGGGTACAAACCTGCAAAAACGCGGGGTTGAACCCTTTGAAAGCCGGTCAGTTGTTCTTCAGCAGGATTATCTGTCCACGTGATGGTATCACCTACCGGCGCACCAAAAATGTCTTTAATGCCGGCCACCACATAACCGACTTCACCGGTATTTAAAATGTCTTTTTCCAGACGCTTGGGAGTAAAAACACCCACTTTATCAGCAATAAACGACTTGCCGGTAGACATGATGGTAATCTTTTGTTTTTTGCGAATACTGCCATGCATAATTCTGACTAAAGACACCACGCCCAGATAACTGTCGAACCAGGAATCAATAATTAACGCTTGCAAAGGGCCGTCTATATTGCCTTGCGGTGGCGGTACTTTAATAACCAGTTGTTCCAAAACATCCAGCACATTCAGGCCGGTTTTGGCACTAATCATTAACGCCTCATCCGCTGCAATGCCGATTACTTCTTCAATTTCAGCCAGTACGCGTTCAGGTTCGGCGGAAGGCAAATCAATTTTATTCAGTACCGGCACCACTTCCAGACCTTGTTCAATGGCCGTATAGCAGTTTGCCACACTTTGCGCCTCAACGCCTTGCGCTGCATCAACAACCAGTAACGCACCTTCACAGGCCGCTAATGATCTGGATACTTCATAAGAAAAATCAACGTGCCCCGGCGTATCAATAAAATTAAGCTGATAGATTTCACCATCTTTGGCTTTAAAGTCTAGCGTAACACTTTGCGCTTTAATAGTGATGCCGCGTTCTTTCTCAATGTCCATGGTATCGAGTACTTGTGCTGACATTTCCCTGGCACTTAAGCCACCACAGATTTGAATAAAACGATCCGCGAGTGTTGATTTACCATGATCAATATGCGCGATAATGGAGAAATTTCTGATATGTTTTAAATCCACTGTGTTTCAACTGATAATGAGGTTGTTAAGGCGTTATTGCTTTAGCACTTGCGGCAATGAATGCCATCAAGGTATTTGACTACTTTGATAAAGCTATAAATTATAACAGAGTTAGCCTTATGCCAAGCCAAGTTTCTCTACAAAATGCAACTTCTTGTTAGTTACAGGCGATTAATAATTCTTTATTCACTATAAGGACAGGAAGGATACGATGCTTTAGCTTCGTGCGGATAAGCTTTTTCTGCTTGATAATGTGCTTTAACGGGTGACAAAATTCGAGATTCTGGCAGGGATTCCTAAATTTAACATCCTGTTTTTAATGTCAACTATTCGTTTTGCTGTCTTATAAATAACGCAAAGCGTGGTATTCCGGACTGAGTAAAACCTTGATACCGATAAGTCACCAAGCTCCCAAGTGCAGGCGGATTTTTCCGTTGTTGCTGCGTAAAACCACGGCCTATATAAAAGGTCTTGTCATTATCCATACGCACTTTGATAGCGCCCATCAAACCGTTATTTTTACCTTTACCGGGTTTATAACCGATAACGGTGGCTTCTGCATCTTCATACGGTTTTAATTTAAGCAAATCATCACTGCGACCACTCTGATAAAGCGCGTTTTGCCGATGCAGCACCAAACCCTCGCCGCCTTGCCTGACCAGATCATCCAGCTTGTCCATCAAGGCTTTATTGGAATCCACACGAAACTATAAGCCATTCGCATCTGAGGAAGCGCGAAGGATTCTGGATAAATTGGATAGTCATTA
>CAIMDR010000565.1 GCA_903839795.1 uncultured Methylococcaceae bacterium
GGGCTGGGGTGAGGGTTTTTAAAAACCGATGCCGGTCGGGGTTTGTAACCCCGACCGAAACGTTTGATGGCTTTAATAGTTTTCAAAACGTGAGTGACGGGGTTGCAATCCCCGTCACGCTTCACTCGTCACGCTTCAGTTTTTAAAAACTTAAATCGTAACCAATCCCAACTATTAATCCTTTTACAGGCTTACCCACTATGAATAGCACTCAGAATAAATCATTGTCTGATGAAACAAGCCCACACCTTGGCAGCGCGGGGCGTAGGGAATTACTGGCCTGGGCTTTATATGATTTTGCCAACTCGGGTTATACCACTGTGGTGCAAACTACTATCTTCAGTGCTTATTTCGTCGGTGTCGTTGCCGGTGCTGCACAAGAAGTTACACCGGGGTTATCAACTTTGCTATGGTCGCTGGCTATCGGTATCGCCAATTTTATCGTCATGATTAGCGGGCCTTTAATTGGCGCAATTGCCGATCATCGGGCCTGCAAAAAAATATTTCTGCTAATTTCTTCGGTGGGTTGCATTGTTGCAACCGCGTTATTGGCACTGGTCGGGCCCGGTGATATAAGCTTGGGCATGGTGCTGGTCACTCTTTCAGCCATTATGTTTGCCAGTGGCGAAAATCTGATTGCCGCATTTTTACCAGAGCTGGTGCCTGAGGAAAATATGGGCAGAATGTCCGGTTATGGCTGGAGTCTGGGTTATTTTGGCGGCTTGCTAACCTTGGGCATTTGTCTGGCCTACATCACTTGGGCCAAGCAACACGGGTTATCAGAAACGCATTTTGTTCCGGTTACCTTGCTCATCACCGCCGCCCTATTTGCGTTGGCCGCCGCGCCTACTTTTATCTGGCTGCGTGAACGTGCGATACCCGTTATCCGGGACAAGAGTCTGTCCAATCTACAGGTCAGTTATGCCCGCTTGGCACATACCTTTAAAGAAGCGGCACGCTTTCGTGATCTGCTTTGGTTTTTGATAACCTTGAGCGTTTACCAATCAGGCGTTAGCACGGTGGTGGTTCTGGCGGCTATTTATGCGCAGGAAGTAATGGGCTTTGATACCCAATCATTGATTATACTGATTATGGTGGTTAATGTGACAGCGGCTGTGGGTGCTTTTATTTGCGGGCATTTGCAAGACCGCATGGGCTCGGTTCCCACACTGGCAATTACGCTGATTATTTGGATCATTGCGGTGCTGGTGGCTTTATTCGCGACTGATCGTGTCGATATGTGGATAGCCGGAAATATCATAGGTGTAGCCATGGGAGCCAGTCAGGCGGTCGGCCGGGCTTTGGTCAGTAAGTTTTCACCGACTGAACGGGCTGGTGAATTTTTAGGTTTGTGGGGTTTGGTCAATCGCTTGTCGGCTATAGTCGGGCCCTTAAGCTACGGCTTGATAAATTATTTAAGCGATGGCAATCACCGGTTATCATTACTGTCGACCTTAGCGTTTTTTATCATTGGGCTGGCGCTATTATCCAAAGTTAATGAAAGTCGCGGCAAAGCAGCGGCAATCAGTTCAAATTGTTTAAAAACCGGAGTGCAATAGCTTCAGCTATTGCCGGTAAAAACAGCTAAAGCGTAAGTATTCACTTCCCCCTTTGAAAAAGGGGTATTGAGGGGGATTTATCTAATAAAATCTCCCCTAACCCCTCTTTGTTAAAGAGGGGGACTGAATGATTACGCTTAAGCTGTTTTACTCCGGTTGTATGCTTAACTTTTCGGCATTAAGGTTTTTCTCTTTTACCAGCGAACCACCTACCATGCCGTTTACATCCACCCATAAATGAGGCAATCCCATCGTATCCAGCCAGGCCGCGCCTTTATCCTCCTTAAGCATGGCGATAGTCGACGCACTGCCGGCCACGACACAAAAATCTCCAACCACACTCACTGAAGACAAATAGCGTACCGGCCAACCGGTTTTCGGATTAAGCACATGCCCGTAGCGAACACCCTCCAGCAAAAGACAACGCTCGTAGTCACCACTACTGGCCAGCGCACCTTCACTTAATAACAGTGTATCCAATAAACCCTCTTTTTGACGGGGATGACGTATCCCGACTCGCCAAGGGCTTCCATCACCTCGTGGCCCGATCACTTTAATATCGCCGCCCAAATTTATCACGCCATGACGAATGCCGGCCGACTGGCACAGTGCAGCCGCTCTATCGACAGCATATTCCTTAACCACACCGCCAAAATCAATTTCCATTCCTGCTGTTGGAAATGTCAGTACCGGTGACTTCCACTTTAGTTTATGCCAGCCGATATGGTTAAGCAGCTCCTGGATTTGCGCCTGATCCGGCAATACGCGCGATTTAAAAGTCCACGCACGACGCAAAAGGCCGGAAGTAATATCAAACAAACCATCGCTTTGTTCATAACAGATGGCAGCGTAATTAAGTAATCCTGCCGTCACCTCATCGACTTCTATGCTACCACCGGTACTCGCCACACGATTGATAGCGGATAAAAAACTGTCAGTACGATAGCGCGAATAACGCGCCTCCAGCTTATGGACATCGGCAATGGCCGCATCTGCAACCCGCTTTGCTTTTAATCCGGTTTTGGCAAAAAGCTGAATTTCGCAAGGTGACCCCATCGCCTGAAACGAATAACGGTAATAACTTAAATTGTTCAAATTGAAACTCGCTTAAGACTCAAAAAGGTACTTGAAATAATATCACCAACTGGCATGAATTGCCGTAATCCAATGCCGTTAAATTAAGCATACAACTGGAGTAAAACCGCTTTAGCTGTTTTTAAAGGCAATAGCTGAAGGGATTGCACTCCAGTTTTTTAAACAACTTGCGCTTAACTTTACGAAATTGGGATGGTATCCCTTCGCATCGAAATTTTTTTCAGTCCCCCGTGCAAAAAGTATGTCATATCACATACCAAGCGTGTTAAATAACATAGTTTAATTAAATCAAAAGAGACTTGTAATCAAGTAATCTTTTAATTACAAGGGCTTGTGTTGTTGGCTTGGTAATTGCTTTAGTATTAACCAGTTGCTTCATTACCTTGTTCAGCAAGCCGAATAAGCCGTGTTGAGCACTTGCCGTTTTAGCAATTAATTGAGTATTTGCCTTTTTGTGGGAGCGGCTTTAGCTGCACTATTCGCGGCTAAAGCCGCTCCCACAAATTAAGCAAACATTGGTTTTAGTGAGTTTAATTTATAGAGGTGGCCCCGTTAAAAGGGCTGTTACTTTTTTACTATTTTAAGGTATTTACATGACTTATAAAAATCAAACGGCTGTTTCTGCACACGCAGGACATGGCTTTAAGAAAAAAGCGGCACTCGGCATCACCGTTGCCTTGTTGGGCTTAAGCCAACAAGCATTGGCGCATGTTGAGTATTATGATCTTAACCAAGGTGCTCAAATCGGTGATTTGACCGCTGCGGGTAAAACGGCTTCTACCGCGCAATACGGCTTAAATCCGGTTGTGACTGGTGCTGGCGTAGGTGCTGCTACCAACACCACTTCTGATCGTCCCCTTAACAATACTGCGCTATGGAATGCAACTAATCAGAACTATACCGGCGTAGGCAGCTTTAGCGGCGTGACTTATAACGCCGCTACAGGCGCGGGTACAGCAACCGTTGGCGTTAGTGACGTGACCGATTTTGGTTGGGGCGATGGTACAAAGACTACTTTGGGCGACACCCATAAGGTGGATTTTTTCAACTTTCGCCTGACTACACCCGAGACGGTCACCCTGACCTGGAATGTGGGCGATGCAAGTGCTTATTTAGATAGCGGTTTTACCCTGTATAACGGCGTTGCCAGTTATCAGGCACATGACGATGCCATTGATAAGTTAAATCCAAAAGCTGGCGTTCCACCGCATAAAGTCCAGGATGCGTTTGATACCGGCTTCGTGACAGATGCTCAGGGCAATACAGCGCCTTTACGCAATACCTTAACAAATGTGACGGCCTATACCGGTCAGTTCAATGCCTTAGCGGGCTGGGGTGATGGTAATCAGGCAGGCAACTGGAGTACTTTAGACTTTATTACGGCTGTGCATGTTCTACGGGGTAGCGTTGGCACCGATGGTTATTCATTGAATGCGGCCGATACTCTGCAAACATTGACAATACTGTTGGGACCTGGAAATTATACCGTTGCGGCCTCCGGCGCTTTAGGCGCACCCGGCTCACAAGCTTCATTTGGGTCAACCAATCTGGCGGGTACTTTAACCTACAGTGCGGCCAGTGTTGCCCCTGTGCCTGTTCCAGGCGCAGTTTGGTTGTTTATAACCGGCATGATGGGCGTATTGGGTTTAAATCGTCGTAAAAGTCGTTCAATGGCTATGTAAAAAACCCCATTCGCTGGCGTTTTTTAGCTGCCGCCAGCCTCTCCAAACAGTTTAACCACTGTTCTTTTATTGGGTAAACAAGGTAGCCTCTGCCTTGTTTATCCTTTTTTTACGAGTGATTTTTAACGGCTAAATTGGGAGGCAGCTATTACTTAAAACCCGGTTACTTTTTTACAACGTGTGTGATATGACACACTGAGAGCGTTAAATAACATAGTTTAATAAAGTAAGGCTTCGCTTATAGACTCTAAATGCCCATTAAACAGGGCTTGAGAACTTTGGCATGGTGCTTGCTTCAATGAATACTGTTAATCGGCACAAGAGCACGCTTAGATGCTGGGTAGATTTTTTAATAAAATTTAAAGGTGTAAATATGACTTATACAAAACAAGCGGCCATTCAGCCAACAAAAAAACGCGGTTTATGGGCATCGTTAAGCTTAAGCAGTGCGGCAATCGTGTTGATGGGACTTGCCAATCCGGCGGCTGCGCATGTCGAGTACGCTGATTTAAGCGATCCTAATCAATCTCCAGGCGGTGTAAACTCAGGTTCTTTTACCGACAATGGTTGGTATCAAGGTACTAC
>CAIMDR010000566.1 GCA_903839795.1 uncultured Methylococcaceae bacterium
AAATTTGCCCGCTATGCCGAAGCACCGATTCATATCGTGTATTCAACCAAGCAAGACGAGCAAAGTGTTTCAGGTTTGAATGCGGGTTTGACGGAAGAAAAAGTCTTGGAAAGCTTTGCGCTCTGTAAAAATGGTTTAATGATTGTGGTGGCAAAACTGCAAACCGGCTTTAACGATAAACGATTACATACCTTGTTTTTGGATAAAGAAATTAGAGGCATCAGTGCCATTCAGACCATTTCGCGAGTTGATCGCACGGCCAAGTATAAGAATGATTGCAAGATTGTGGATTTTTCTTATAACAACGTCAATGTGCAAAACATTAAAGATGCCTTTGAGCATTTTTCCGATGTGGTGGTGAGTGACTTTGATCCGTTTAGCGATAAAAAAGTATTGGATATTCTACTGGTTGATCTGAAAAAGTCAGAGACCTTTGAGACGTTTTATAAAGTATTTATGGTGATTTATAAAGAGCCGCTTAAGCGCGAAAACCCTGAAAGCTTTCTGGACTTTGAAAGCAGTTTAAAAGATTACATCGACGCTAACCCGCAATCTACGGCGGACATCAAAGCCAAAGCCGCCCAGTATTTTACGATTCTTAACTGTATACAATATGTGCTTGAGCTGGAGGCCAAATACAGTGAGCCGGGGTTTTTATTCTTCTGGCGAAAATTTAATACGCTTTATAACATGATGCACCGCAATGAGATTATTAAAGACCCGATTGAAGTGTATTTTGATAACCAAATCGGCATAGTTGAAGTGATTGCCGATTATCCAACCGCCAAAAACAAGAAGTCTTACAAAGTGGCAGAAGGCAAACCGCCTGGCTCGGGTGGAAAATTTGATGTGCTGGCCATCATCACCGCGCGTAATGAGCAAGAAGCCAAAACAGGGTCGCTGATTCAGGATTTTGAAGCCAAGATTTTGAGTTTCTTCCAGTATGTTCGTAACGATAACGACGGCGAACGGCTGATCGTAAAGATTAAGTCACGCTCTTCCGAGGAGGAAATTTATGCTGATTTTGCAAAATTATATCGCCGCTACAAAGCGTTTAATCGAAAGGCGGTTGGTGAATATTTCTTTAAAGAAACGGAAGACTTGGTTGAAAAACTTTGTGACGATTTTGAAGCCACCGTCATGTCCACGTTGGAGCCATAAACATGCTGACTAATGTCGTTAAGTTAAGCACCTTTTGGGAAGATAAACCGTTGGCTGAGCGGGGCTTCGTTGGCTGAGCGGAGCTGAAGCCGGCAAAATCGCTTCGACTCCGCTCAGCGAACGGCCTAACTTAATGACATTGAAATAAACACCCTTTGTATTCTTTTGCCCTACCTTTCATTGAACACACGACTAAATTATGCAAGATCCATTACTTACAAAAACCAGCGCAGATACTTATCTGTGCTTTGATTTTGGCTATAAAAAAATAGGTACGGCTGTCGGTCAAACCATTACCGGTTCAGCAAGTCCGTTACAAACGATTCGTTCTATTAATCAAAGTCCGGATTGGGACATAATAACCAAGCTAATACAAGAATGGCGACCTGCGGGTTTAATAGTGGGCATATCCAGGCAGGCTGATGGTTCGGATAATCCGGTGACACCGCGCATGTTAAAATTCTGTCGCCAATTGGAAGGTCGCTATCAATTGCCGGTTTATCAACAGGATGAAACGTTATCGACATTTGAAGCCAAACAAATGTTGTTTGATGATGTCAATGTTAATGCCGGTAAACTGTGGGAAGTGCAGGATCAACTGGCGGCTCAGCTTATTTTGCAGTCTTGGTTAAATGATTATAAAAAAAAGGATGATTAAGTGTTAGAAATACACGATTTACTGAACAAACTGGAAGACGGGTTAAAACGTATCATTGTTGAAAGACAGCTAACTAATCCATTGATGATAGGTATTCGCACCGGTGGTGTCTGGATTGCCGAGCAAATGCACCAACGGCTTAACATCATTGAGCCCTTGGGATTGCTGGACATTTCTTTTTATCGTGACGATTTTTCGCAAATCGGCGTTAATCCCAATGTAAAACCCAGCCAGTTACCGCCGCAGATTGAAGGCCGTGATATTATCCTGATTGATGATGTTTTTTACACCGGTCGAACAATTCGGGCCGCACTAAATGAGATTTTTGATTATGGCAGGCCAAACCAAGTGGTCTTGGCGGTGCTGATAGAACGTGACGGCAGACAAATTCCTTTGTGTCCTGATTGCGTGGGAACCCACATCACGCTGAGTGCCGGTCAGTTGATTAAATTAACCGGCCCTGAACCCTTGGCTATTCAATTACAAACAATAAATGCGGTAGCCTAAGCGATGAGTGAAAATCTCCAGTTAAATTCGGAAGGCAAACTTAAACACTTTTTGAGCATTGAAGGTTTGCCAAAAAGTTTGTTGACAGAAATTTTGGATGTCGCAGAGTCTTTTGTCGGCATAGGTGATAATCAGATTAAAAAAGTCCCGTTGTTGCGGGGTAAAACGATTGTTAATCTTTTTTTTGAAAACAGCACGCGCACCAGAACCACCTTTGAACTGGCGGCCAACCGCTTGTCTGCCGATGTCTTAAGTATGAGTATTTCGACCTCGTCAACCTCCAAAGGTGAAAGCCTGCTTGATACCATACGCAATTTGGAAGCCATGTATGTTGATATGTTTGTGGTGCGTCACTCAATTAGCGGCGCTGCACACTTTATCGCCCAGCAAACGGCGCCCCATATCAGCGTTATTAATGCCGGTGATGGACAACATGCGCATCCGACTCAAGCCATGCTGGATATGTTTACCATTCGGCAAATAAAAAAGGATTTCTCGACGCTACGGGTGGCTATTATTGGCGATATATTGCATTCCAGAGTGGCCAGGTCACAGATTCAAGCCTTAAATACCTTGGGCGCTGCCGAGGTTAGGGTAATTGCTCCCAAGACTTTATTACCTGCACATGTTGAAAGCTTGGGTGTCAATGTTTCACATAACTTGACCGCAGGGCTTAAAGATATTGATGTCATTATGATGCTGCGCTTACAGAAAGAGCGGATGACCTCGGCATTATTACCCAGTGAAAGCGAATATTTTAAATGTTTCGGCTTGACTGAAGATAAATTAAAAATCGCCAAACCGGATGCTATCGTCATGCATCCAGGCCCCATTAATCGGGGCGTGGAAATTGATTCGAAAGTCGCAGACGGCCCACAGTCAGTGATACTCAAACAGGTTAGCAACGGTATCGCCATCCGTATGGCTATTATGGCGATGGCGATGCAGAAACAAGGGGTTAGTTGATGAGTCAAATACACATTAAACAGGGACACATCATTGATCCTGTCAACAACATTAACCGCGTGGGTTGTGTTTATATCGCTGACGGTAAAATTATTTCCGTCACCAATGAACCGGCTGGTTTTAAGCCCGATACGATTATTGATGCACAACATAAAATAGTCTGTCCGGGCTTTATCGATTTAAGTACCCGCTTGCGTGAACCGGGACAAAGCCGTAAAGCGACCTTTAAAAGTGAAACGGCTGCGGCTGCAAATGGCGGCGTTACGACGCTGTGTTTGCAGCCGGATACCAGTCCGGTTATTGACACACCGGCTGTTGCCGAGCTGATTAAAGAGTTGGCGAAAAATGCCGGCTACCCGCAAATCTACCCGATTGCCGCGCTCACCCAGAAATTGGAAGGGACTGAATTAAGCGCCATGTTAACGCTTAAGCAGGCGGGCTGTATCGCCGTCGGCAATGCCAATCAGTCGGTGAGAAATCTGCTGGTACTAAGACGGGCAATGGAATATGCCGCCAGTCACGATATGTTGGTTATGTTTCGTCCCAATGATTATTGGCTGGGTAATAACGGTTGCGCTCATGAAGGCGCATTCGCAACCCGCTATGGTTTGCCCAGCATTCCGGAAGCTGCGGAAACCATCGCTTTGGCTCAATGTCTTGAATTAGTTGAGTTAACCGGCTGTCGCGTGCATTTTGGTCAATTAAGCTGTAAACGCTCAGTGATTAAAATACATCAGGCCAAAAAGTATGGCTTGCATGTCAGTGCCGATGTTGCCGCGCATCAACTGCATTTGACCGAAAATGACATCATCCCTTTTGACAGTAACTACCACGTGCTGCCTCCCTTACGAACCGAAGCTGATCGGCAGTATTTAAGACAAGGTTTGGCGAGCGGCACCATTAACAGTATTTGTTCCGACCATCAGCCGCATGATAAAGATGCCAAGCTGGGTGCATTTCCAGAGACAGAGCCGGGGGTTTCATCCGTGGAAACGTTGCTGCCGTTAATGCTTAAATTAGTCGCGCAACGCATCATAACCTTGGAACAGGGCATTGCCTCATTAAGCGGCAATCCGGCACGCGTTTTACGCATTAAAAGTGGGGCTCTAACCGTTGGTTTCTCGGCCGATGTGTGTGTGTTTGACCCGGAATTAGACTGGCAAGTTAATGCCGATAACTGGAAAAGCCAGGGGGTTAACACCCCATTTTGGGGACAGACTTTTAAAGGCCGGGTTACTCATACTTTTCAGGCCGGTAACATGATCCATTGTTTGGAAAAGTTTGGGTGATGGTGTTCGGGAGGGCGCCTTTATTTAAAAAATACCCCTAACCCAAGCTCATCCCGGAGTGTGTTAATTTTTTATCGGGTTATTTCCGTTGAAAAAATGCCCTGTTAAGGAATTTACAGGGCGTTCCTTTGAGTGTTTGTAGCCCTGCCCTATTCCCGGACAGCCTCCTGGGTTTTTCAAAAGCCAAAATACGCTATTATTATTACCAATCAAACACACTGACTCACTCAGGATAATCCATGTCCAAACATAAACCCTTAATCGATAATGACACCGCAACGGCTACCCGTCTGTTGCGGCATTGGTATCACTGGATGGATCGCAATGTTTACGATCTTGCCCGACAGATGCGCTTGAGTTATGTGCCACCGCTAATGGTTTATCTGGCGGCAGGTTTGTCAGGCTTGACCGGTATCGTCGGCACTTTTTTTGTTAAAGAATATCTGGGGTTGTCTGCCGAATTTCTGGCGACCTTAAGTTTTTGGGTGATGCTACCCTGGGCGCTAAAGATGCCACTGGGTCATTTGGTGGATTTACTCTGGCGCTATAAGGCCGGTTTGATTTATCTGGGTGCCGGGTTGATTGCGGCAAGTTTGCTGATCTTGACTAATCTGCTGGCAGATCTTGATTATATGACCCGTATAATGCCCGCAGAAAGCTGGTATATAGTGGCGTCCTTGTTGGCACCGATTGGGTATGTGATGCAGGATATTGTCGCCGATGCCATGACGGTAGAGGCGGTGCCGCGTTTTGATGCTCAGGGACAGCCTGTTCCACAAGCGCAAATTCTGCTTGCACATACCACTATGCAAACGTTGGGGCGAGTGTCCATTATTGGTGGTACGTTGCTAGTCGCCGCTGCCAATGTCTATTTGTTTAGTGGCGTAGCGACGATGAGCGCCGTGGAAAAAACAGCGGTTTATCTTACGGTTTATCACTGGGCATTACTGATTCCATTTATTTCAGTTTTCGGTATTTTTCTGTCGTCCTGGTTACGCTCTCAAGAAGAATGGAAGCTTGCCGCTCAAGGGTATGAGCTTGAAGACATCAAGCGCTTATTGGACCGACCGGTAACGGAATTGCCGGAGATAAATTGGTGGTTATTGGGCGGTGGGCTTGGTTTTACCTTGTTTGCAGCCATTATGGGGCTGACCGATGTGCGCAACAACGAGGAGATCGTATTTGCCGGATCGTTGTCCATCGTCTTGTTTCTGATGTGGCGTTTGACGAAAGAGCTGGCTGTTCGTGAAAGAAACCGGTTATTCGGCACGGCATTTGTAATATTTGCCTTTCGTGCAGTACCCACAACAGGTGCGGGCGAAACGTGGTGGATGATTGACGTGCTTGCTTTTGATCAGCAGTTTTTGTCGCAATTATCCTTAATCTCCAGCGCGTTAACTTTGTTCGGCATGTTTTTGTTTCGGCGCTTTATGGCCGAGCGGTCGATAACTTACATTATCGCAGTGCTTACCGTCGCTCTGGCAGTGCTTTACTTACCGAACATTGCGCTGTTTTATGGGGTTCAGGAATGGACGCAAGCACATACCGGCGGTGTCGTGGATGCACGCTTTATTGCGCTGATTGACACGGCCTTGGAATCGCCTTTAGGGCAAATCGCCATGATCCCCATGCTGGCCTGGATTGCCAATTCAGCGCCCGAACGCCTCAAGGCCACTTATTTTGCGGTGATGGCCGCTTTTGTAAATTTAGCTTTATCACTTTCACAACTAGTAACCAAAGCGCTCAATCAGTCTTTTCTAATCACCCGGGAAGTCAAGGCTGCCTCGGGGGCGGTCACGGTGTCAGCTGATTACAGCCAATTGGGCGGACTTTTGATTACCGTGATGTTATTGGGTTTGGCTTTACCGATGCTGGCCATCTTTATTGCCAAGCGTAGTTTTTTGGCTGAACAGCGGTAGCCTGGATTCAAGTGATATAATGCCAAGAAGCCGTAGAGTGGGCTGACGTCTTTTTGGCCGCCCAACTTATTGACGGTGTTGAATATTGGGCTGAAAAAGACTAATAAATTGAGCAATTAAAAAAGGAATCGATGGGGTTGCACTTGAGTAGAGAACAAAAAATGGCTAACAAGCGGCTGACTTGTCACGCCAATACAGCGTCTACCGGCAAGTATAGTGTCGATGTTAACGTTGAGCCACAGCCTAAAGGCGCTATACGCTTAAGCTTTCAATTGACCGGTGATTTGGGGCAAATACGCATTCCTGCACCGCAACCCCCTGCGGCTGTAGACGGATTGTGGGAACATACCTGTTTTGAAGTGTTTATCGCCGTGGCCGGTAAGGCAAACTATCACGAGTTTAATTTTTCACCATCCGGGCAGTGGGCAGCGTATGCCTTCAGTGATTATCGTAGGCCGGATGCCTGGAAAGCCGGTCAGGCACCGATTATCAATTTTACTCAGACCCATGAACATTTAAATCTGGAAGCGGTTATCCATACGGATGATTTGCATCAGACCCTTGCCGGTAAGCCGTTTCAGCTTGGTTTGACAGCCGTGATCGAGGCGAATGACGGCAGTCGTTCTTATTGGGCATTACACCATCCCGAAGTACACCCCGATTTTCATCATCGTGCGGGATTTATTTTGTCGCTTAACCCGAATTAACCTAGAAAAAATATGAAATTTGGTATTGATCGTTTACTTGAAGATGCCGCATTGCGCAGGCCGCTAGCGGGAAAGCGCATCGCTTTGTTGGCGCATCCGGCTTCAGTTACGCAGAATTTAACGCACACACTCGATGCGCTGGCTGGTTTACCGGACATTAATCTGAGTGCGGCGTTTGGCCCGCAGCACGGACTGCGTGGGGACAAGCAAGACAATATGATGGAATCTTCCGATTTTATTGATCCGGTGCTGGGTATTCCGGTATTTAGTTTGTACGGGGAAGTCCGTCGCCCAACCGATGCGATGATGGCTACCTTCGATGTGTTGCTGGTTGATTTGCAAGATTTGGGTTGCCGTATTTACACGTTTATCACTACCTTGTGCTATGTGCTGGAAGCGGCTGCGGCGCACCAAAAAACCGTGTGGATACTGGATCGGCCCAATCCGGCCGGGCGTCCGGTAGAAGGGTTGACTCTGCACCCAGGTTGGGAAAGTTTTGTCGGTGCAGGCTCGATGCCTATGCGTCACGGCTTGACGATGGGCGAACTGGCGAACTGGTTTATTGCTACCTTGGCGCTGGATGTCGATTGTCAGATTATAAAAATGCAAGGCTGGCAACCGGAGTCAGCGCCTGGTTATGGCTGGCCGCTGGGTGAGCGTAGTTGGATTAACCCCAGTCCCAATGCACCGAACCTGTGGATGACTCGCTGTTACGCGGGGACTGTGATGTTGGAAGGTACAACGCTCTCCGAAGGTCGTGGTACGACCCGGCCCTTGGAATTATTCGGTGCGCCGGATATAGAGGCCAAGGCGCTCATCAAAACCATGCATGATATGGCTCCGCAATGGCTGGCAGGTTGCAAGTTGCGTGAATGCTGGTTTGAGCCGACTTTTCATAAATACGCGGGCAAACTGTGTGCCGGTGTGCAAATTCATGTGGAAGATACCGCTTACGATCACGCCGCTTTTCGTCCTTGGCGTTTGCAGGCATTGGCCTTTAAAGCACTACGTCACCAGCAACCCGATTACCTGTTATGGCGCGATTTTCCGTATGAGTATGAGTTGCATCGCTTGGCTATCGACGTAATCAACGGCTCGACCCTGTTACGCGAGTGGGTGGATGATGCCCAAGCCATACCGGAAGATTTGGATAGCATGACGCGAGTGGATGAGTTGGCGTGGGATGAAGCGCGTTCAGAGTTTTTGTTGTACTAACACCAGAGCATTTATATTTTTTGCGGGAGCTGTTTTAGCTTTGCTTTTCACAGCTAAAACAGCTCCCAAGACATAAATAAGCGAGTGCTTGGGTTGCCTTAATAGTGACTAATCCACTTTTTTCGGCGTGACGGGGTTTGCAACCCCGTTACTCACGTTTTTACCTTGCCTGAACCAAGCATCTATACACACCTAACGCAAACTTTTTGAATAACGGCAAATACCAA
>CAIMDR010000567.1 GCA_903839795.1 uncultured Methylococcaceae bacterium
ATGCCGCAGATATTTATTTCCAGTCCAGTCATTCTGAATCCTGGGTAATGGAAGGCGGCATCATTAAAGAGGGCAGTCATAGTATTGAGCAGGGCGCTGGCGTGCGTGCTGTATCAGGCGAGAAAACCGGTTTTGCTTATAGCGACCGGATTGAGCTTTCGGTATTATTGGAAGCGGCTAATAATGTTAAAGCCATTGTCAGACAAGGGCAAGATGCTCAGGTTGGCTTGGTAAAAGCGGCTGGCTGGCCCCTTTATTATCCGGTTATCAACCCCTTAAAATCATTGGCCGATCAAGAAAAAATAGATTTGTTACGCACTGTTGAGAGTGAAACCCGCAAACTGGATAGCCGTATAGAAGAAGTTATTGTCAGTCTGAGCGGCTCGCATGAAAGTATTTTGGTAGCCAATCAGGACGGTTCCTTAGCCGCTGACGTAAGGCCGTTGGTGCGCATGAATGTAACGGTTATTGTTGAAGAAAACGGTCGGCGTGAACAGGGCGGCATGGGCGGTGGCGGGCGGAGTGATTACCGTTATTTTATCGATCAAAACCGAGGCTTGGAATACGGTAAAGAAGCGGTCAGGCAGGCGTTGGTCAATCTGGAAGCAGAAGATGCGCCGGCTGGTAATATGACGGTCGTATTGGGGCCGGGTTGGCCGGGTATTTTACTGCATGAAGCGATTGGTCACGGCTTGGAAGGTGACTTTAACCGCAAAGGCACGTCGGCATTTAGTGGTCGGGTGGGTGAGCGGGTGGCTTCCAGTTTATGTACCGTGGTCGATGACGGAACCCTGCAAGGGCGTCGTGGTTCGTTAAGTATTGATGATGAAGGTACGCCTACCGAAAAAACCGTACTGATTGAGAATGGTATTCTCAAAGGCTACATGCAGGATAAACTTAATGCGCGTTTAATGGGGGTTAAGTCCACCGGTAACGGCCGTCGTGAATCTTATGCCAGTTTGCCGATGCCACGCATGACCAATACCTATATGTTGCCCGGCTCTCATAATCCCGAAGAAATTATAAAATCGGTAAAAAAAGGCCTGTATGCCAAAAACTTTGCCGGTGGACAGGTTGATATTACCTCGGGCAAGTTTGTGTTTTCTGCCAGTGAAGCGTATTTGATTGAAAATGGCAAAATAACCCGTGCCGTTAAAGGGGCGACCCTGATTGGCAACGGCCCTGACGTGTTAACCAAAGTGTCTATGGTCGGCACCGATCTTGAGCTGGATAGTGGAGTCGGTACTTGCGGCAAAGAAGGACAAAGCGTGCCGGTTGGAGTTGGTCAACCTACAATGAAGATTGATGGCTTGACGGTTGGCGGGACGAGTGTCTAGGTGATTTCTGCGAAAGAACTTACCCATTAGACGAATCCAATCGCTTATTTTATTGGGAAAATCCTACTTTTAACGGGTAAAATATTCTCCGGAAATCACCCTAGTTTTAACCAAGGAATTCCTTAACAGCGATAATGGCCTATATTTGACCAACAAAAATGACAGAATTAGAAATAGTAATAAAGATTTATAGAGAGCTGATTGTAAAAATAGGAAAGAAAGGTATTCCCGTTGACCTAAGGGCAAAATCAATTGTTGGAACCGTACAGGACGACCCTTTTGACACTTGGATTGGGCTTGAAATTAAAGATGCTTTACCAAAAACCTTTGAAATCTTTCATTCTGGTTCATTAACTACCCCGGACTTAATTATACGTGACAAAAAATCAGGAGCAGTTGTAGGCTTAGAGATAAAAAAGCTAATTCAAAAATCTAATGGAAGCGATTCAAGAGGATTGACAATTGATTACAATAGTTGCCTGCCTTGTGGCTCAACTTTAATTAAAATAGGGGAAGAAGCCGTTGTTATCCCTTGCTTTTATTTATTTGCACTTTTGGATATAACAAGCTCCAGCATAGTGACATTAATTGTTTTGGATGGCGATTTTTTAAATTATGACTTTGAGATTCATAAAGAATCCAAATACTCCAATTTCACGGAATACGAGCATGGCCCCTATGGTGAAGGATCTGTAAGACACAGAAAAATGTATACTTATCCCAACCCCTTAAATTCTAAAATTACCGAATTTCATTTAAGACATATTCTCGTCGCCAAGAAAGTTGACTTTGAAAAGATAAAAGAAGATAAAAATATTTCTGAAAAAATTATCCGTACTGACAAGCATGGAAATTCGTTTTTCTATTATCTGAAAGACGAGACTAAAGACTTAAAAAATACCGAAGGAAACCTCAAAACATTGAACGATATATTTGATGCCTGCAAACTGCGCAAACCTAAATTAAGAACCGCTTCAATCCCTTCAATCCCAAGATTAAAAACTGAATAATTATGTCGGTATTGAAAAATAAAGATAATTCAGATTATACCTATCTTGGTCTGTTTGCAGGTGGGGGGGGGTTGGATTTAGGCTTTGAGAAAGCAGGATTTATTCATACTGAGTCAAATGAAATTCTTGGCTACGCCATTGAAACGTTAAAATTAAACAGACCTCAATGGGACTTGTTTCATGGAGATGTAAGAGAATATACGCCAAGTTTTAAAAAAGGATTAGATGTCTTATTGGCTGGATTTCCTTGCCAAGGATTTTCGTTGGGTGGTAACCGTGATAAAAATGATGAAAGAAATTCTCTATACAAAGAAGTGATCCGCATAGCTAAAATTATGCAACCAAGAGTTATTGTAATGGAAAATGTTCTGAATTTAAGAACTATGATGCATCCAGAAACAGGAAAACCTTTTGCACAGCAAATTTCAGATGAACTTTCTGCAATTGGCTATACAACAAATTATAATTTTTTCAGGGTATCAGAACACGGAGTACCGCAAACAAGACGAAGATTTATTTTTATTGCCTATAAAGCGGACACGCTTAAACACTTTAGGTTTCCACAGCCTGAAAAAGATACCACAATAAGAGATTTTATCTTTGAGTTAGGCCAAGACCTTACCGTAAAGCTACCAAATCACGATCCAACGTGGGGGTTTAAAAGTTACGCACATACTGAAACAGGCGAACATTTCAACAAGGAAGCAATTGTAATACCCGTCAGGTTAAGCAGAACTGCTTCAGAAGGGACACCCATAAGAGACTTTGACTCTCCTTTCCCAGCCATTGATACGGCTACAGTTTGGGGGTGGGCTGTTGGAAATGTAATAGCCAACAGAATAGAAAAAGATAGGGAAAATGCAATGTATGTTAGAAACCCTGAGTCAACAGCAAAGCTTTGGCGGATTAATGCCAGTAAAATAAGACCTTTTACAGCCAGAGAATATGCGAGAATTCAGACCTTTCCTGACGACTGGGTTTTTTATGGCAACAACAAGCGTGAATTGCAATTACAAATCGGCAATGCTGTGCCAGTAAATTTCGCTAAAAGAATTGCCATTAAAGTAAGGCAAGCATTGGAAGTGCTTGATGGGCGCGTAGATAATTTTATTGAAATTGGCGAACAAATGAGTATTTTTTAGACAATGATTAAAATCATCCAGGTACAGTATAGACAGCAGAAAATTCTGCGATTGTATTTTTCCGATAATTCTTATGGAGATTATGATTTACAATCGGTGTGTGACAGACAAACGGAATTGGTTATTCCTTTGAATGATGAGCAGTATTTTAAGCAATTTTTTTTAGAGCTCGGTGCGCTGTGTTGGCGTAATGGTTTGGAATTAAGCCCCTGCAATATTCACAGAAAACTTGAAGAACAACAAAAACTGCATTATGAATCCAAAGTTGCATAACGTAGAAAATAGACAAAAAAATCGGCAAGTTGGGTACGTTTTCGCAAGAAATGATATCCGGCATGTTTGGTAAAAGCCGCTACAACTCACTTAAAATTTAGAGATCACCGTGCAAAACCAAGAAGAAATAAACCGTTTAAAAAATACCGTTCAAAACTTGTTGGACGAAGCAAAAAAACAAGGTGCCAGTGCGGCCGAAGCAGGTTTGAGCCAGGAAAACGGCTTGTCTGTGTCAGCGCGTCTGGGTGATGTTGAAACGATTGAGCATCATTGTGGTCAAGGCCTCGGCATAACGGTCTATTTTGACCAACGCAAAGGTTCCGCGAGCACCACCGATTTGTCGCCGGAATCCATTAAAGAAACGGTTAGCGCGGCCTGTAGTATTGCCCGCTATACCAGTGAAGACACTTATGCCGGATTGCCGGAAGAAGCGTTGCTGGCCACTGAATTCCCCGATCTTGATCTTAATCATCCGTGGGATCTTAGCGTTGATAACGCGATTGCTTTGGCTATTGAATGCGAAGATGCCGGCCGCACTTATCATGCTGAAATCAGTAATTCCGAAGGTGCATCAGTCAATACCCATCAAGGCATCCATGTGATGGGTAATAGTCTGGGCTTTCTTCAGGGCTATATTTCCACTCGCCATTCCTTAAGTTGTTCAGTATTGGCGCAGCGTGGCGACAGTATGCAGCGTGATTACTGGTATAGCGTAGCAAGAAATGCCCAGGATTTGGAAGCCGCTGCCGAGATAGGTAAAAAAGCCGCAGAGCGAGCACTTAGACGATTGGAAGGGCGCAGCTTAAGCACCCGGCAATGCCCCGTTTTGTACAGCGCAGAAGCGGCTTCAGGATTATTGTCTTCATTTATAGGCGCAATCAGTGGCGGCAACTTATACCGAAAGGCTTCGTTCTTACTGGATGCCCTGGATAGCCAAGTTTTTCCGGAATTTGTTCATATCCACGAACAGCCCTATTTAATAGGTGCATTGGGCAGTGCCGCCTACGATGGCGAAGGCGTAGCGACAAAAAACCGCGATCTTGTCTCCGACGGTATTTTACGCAGTTATGTCTTAAGCACTTATTCCGCACGTAAATTGGGGATGCACAGTACCGGTAACGCGGGTGGGGTACGTAATTTAACCATAGATTCAGGTGCGCTTGATTATCAGGGCATGTTAAAGCTGATGGGTACCGGTTTGTTGGTTACCGAACTAATGGGACAAGGCGTTAATATACTCACGGGCGATTATTCACGCGGTGCCGCAGGATTTTGGGTGGAAAATGGCGAAATTCAATATCCGGTTGAAGAAATCACCGTTGCCGGCAACATGAAAGATATGTTAAAAAATATAGTCGCCGTAGGCAATGACATTGATTATCGCGGTAACGTTCGCACAGGCTCAATACTGGTTGAGCGCATGTCGATCGCCGGGGAATAATCCGTCGTCATCGGGTTGTCTTAACAAGTAACTATCTTAAACTCGATCTTCAAGTTTTTAATTCTTGATTTCGGGTAGTCAGCTATAACAACAAGTATTAAAGAGAAAAATGTTGTTTTTGTACCCATCATTTACCCGTTACGCGTTTATTCTCGTCGATAAGGTAAAAAAGGTAATCTTGAGTAGTTCGCTGAACAAGCGAAAAAGATGATTGAGCGATTTGCGTAGGATGGGTAGATCAACGCGAAACCCATCGCATTGGAGGTTGATTATGATGGGTTTCGGCTATCGCCTCTACCCATCCTACGAGCTTTTTTAGTATGATAGCTTGAGCTGAAACAACAAAAACAGGCGAAACAATGACAACACTCACATTTGACGCTATCGCCCACGATGGCGTTATCGACTTACCGGTTGAACAGTATGATTTGAATGGTAAAGCAATCAAAGTCATCATTATGGATGATACCAGCGACTATGAGACGGTATTGGAAGATTTACAGGACATCATTGCCGCTAATGCCGTGTTGAATCGGGTCAACTCGGGTAAAGAAAAAACCTACTCTATTGTTGAAATGGAGGCTAGATTGAATGCAATGGACGGTTAGGTTATCAGAAACTGCATTAAAGACATTGGAAAAAATCAACAAACCAGAACAGCTACGGATTAGGCAATTTATAAAAGACAACTTGGAAAACCTTGATAATCCGAGAGCAATCGGTAAGGCATTACAGGGAAACTTGAAAGGATTATGGCGGTATCGCGTTGGTAATTATCGTTTAGTCTGTCAAATTTATAACAGCGAGTTGATTGTCATGGTGCTGGAGATTGGGCACCGTAAGGATGTATATAAATAAATTATAGCAACTATTTTAGTACAGTTAGGGTGGGATGGTTTTTTGCCCACCAAAAAAGCGTATTTTGGAGAATATCATGTATCGTTTGGGCTGGCCTTGTGCAATATTTTTCGCAGCAATGGGTATGCCTCTTTTAATAAAAGTTGAAATCATTCACGACAACGAAGTGAATGATTATGTCGCAACGAGTCCAGATTTAAAAGGGCTGGTTGTTGAAGCGGAAACGTTGGACGAGTTGGAAAAAGAAGTGTGGGAGTTGGTGCCTGAATTACTCATGCTGGATAAGCCAAAGTTACGCGTAAAAGCCGTAATGTACTTGTCGTTATTTCAGCCTCCGGTTGCAGTATGAATAAGGGAATAATGGGGTTAAGTCTTGTAACCATACAAATTTGGCGAGTAGGACGGGTAGAACAACGCGACTTGTAAAGCACGAAGTGAAACTCATCATATAGGTTGTTATTTATGATGGGTTCCGGCTATTGCCTACTCGCAATATAAAACCTATTTTTAAGGGTAAGATGATGTCGACACAATCAGTCAGTTTTCAAGAATGTAGTAATCAGTTCCCCAAAATTTTTGAGCGGGTTTTAAAAAATCACGAGGTCATTTCAGTTCGTAAAGAATCTGAACAGGAAATTGTTATATTAGACACCAAAGAATATAGCAGTTTAATAGAAACTTTGTATTTATTAAGTAACCCTATTAATCCCAATCGCTTGCGTGAAGGTATTTCCCAGCATCAACAAGGACGGGTAAGGGAAATAGATGTTAAGACTTACTTGGACTGAAAACGCTTTGGAAGACCTGGATTGGTGGCAACAGCATGATGCCAACAATTATTCTACTGAAAACATTTAAGACACCTGAGAAATCTATGAGTTTTTATCAAGAGCCTACTCACTATGAAAAAACCATAATCTCCGATTTACAGGGAGCATGGGAAGTACTAAAGGATGAGGTCATCAAAGAACATGACAGCAAAGACTGTTCTCAGTTGATGTTCCATATTAATGAAGCAATGAGTTGGGAAAGTGTGAGGAATTTAAAGCACATGAAAAATACCTTTATACTCGTCCAAAGTATAGCTCAACAAATAAATGTGTCTGATGAAATAATCGAGCTAATAGAAGATGTAAGAGATGTCTTATACGAAGCTTTAAATGAAATTCAGCACGGAAAAATATTATAACTAATGGTTTATCACGCCAAGTCAGACCGCTTTTGTTTTGCACCTTTCACCTTGAACCTTTTACCTTAATGCTAAATTTTAAAAATATAGCCCTGCGCCGTGGTGCGCGGGTGCTGTTTGCCAACTCTTCTTTTACCATTCACAAAGGCCAAAAAGTTGGTTTTACCGGCGCGAATGGTGCGGGCAAATCCAGTTTATTTGCGCTGGTCAAAAATGAACTGCATTTGGATGAGGGCGATTTTTCCATGCCGCCCAATCTGGAAATCGCGCATGTTGCCCAAGAAACGCCTGCCGTCACCCGTTCTGCCATTGATTATGTTATTGATGGTGATCAGGAATTAAGGCGGTTGGAGGCCAGATTAAAGCTTGCTGAAGCGTCGGATAACGGCTTAAAACAGGCCGAATTGCACGCCGCTTTAGATACCATTGGCGGTTATACGGCTCAAGCCAGAGCGTCCCGCTTAATGAACGGCTTGGGTTTTACCGCAGATCAGGAACACAATGCCGTCAACTCGTTTTCCGGCGGTTGGCGTATGCGCCTTAATCTGGCACAAGCGTTGATGTG
>CAIMDR010000568.1 GCA_903839795.1 uncultured Methylococcaceae bacterium
TAACTTCCTTAGGCAATCCATCCGTTTCTGATGCTGAAATGCTGACAAAGTGGTCAAGTCTGATGGATGAACTCAAGCGTATTCATGGCTTAAAAAGTGCTTTTGCAGATATCCAAGAGATATGCCGCCTCATAGAAAAATCCGGAGCAGAAAAATGTGCGGAAAAGCTTCGCACCCAGCCAGTGAGTACTACGGTAGATTTACTCTTGCCTGATAATTGGCAGACCGCATGGCGATTGCGCCGCTTGGCTACCTGCCTTGAAAGGGCGGACGCCAGGCAGGAACTTAAAAAACTTGCCTGTGAACGAAACACTGCTGAAACGCTGCTGGCGAAAACATATCGGGATATTGTTGTAAAACGTACTTGGCTAAAGCTGGCCGAAAATGCCACACCTGATATACGCGCAGCACTTGAAGCGTTCCGTACTGCGGTGGCAAAAATAGGCAAAGGTACGGGGAAGCGAGCGACAATTTTCCGCCAGAATGCACGCAATGCATCAGAACGCGCCAATCATGCAATTCCTTGCTGGATTATGCCACACTGGAGGGTATCCGAAGCCCTTCCAGCACAATTCGGTTGCTTCGATTTGGTAATTATTGATGAAGCCTCACAGTCTGATTTTTCAGCATTGCCCGCATTGCTTCGTGCAAAAAAGGTGCTAATTGTTGGTGATGATAAGCAAGTTTCTCCTGATGGTGGGTTTATTGATGTCAATAAAATTAAAAATTTGATGGATCGATATTTATCTAATCAGGTTGATATTTTCCGCGCCCAAATGGATCCCGGACAATCAATATATGATCTTTTTAAGGTTGTGTTTGCACAGTCCGGCACCATGCTTAAAGAGCATTTTCGTTGCGTTGGGCCAATTATCGAATATTCTAAGCGTGAAGTTTATAATCACGAATTAAAGCCGGTACGATTACCAAAAGCCTCTGAAAGGCTTGATCCACCGCTTGTGGATGTGATTGTAGAAGATGGGTTTCGCAAAGGTGATATTAACTTGCCTGAAGCGAGGTTTATCGTAGATGAAATTAAAAAAATATGTGCAGATGAAAATATGCACAACAGAACCATAGGAGTTGTTTCGTTTCTTGGGGACAAACAAGCGTTGAAAATATGGGAAATGCTTGAGATGGAGCTTGGGCATGAAGAAATAAATCGCCATGAAATTGCTTGCGGCGATGCACGTACATTCCAAGGAAAAGAGCGTGACATCATGTTCCTTTCGATGCTAGTCTCACCTGGCGATGCCCACGCTCAAACCAGAGATTCAACCGCGCAGCGCTTCAATGTAGCAGCTTCCCGCGCCCGTGACCGTATGTATTTGATACGTAGTATTGAGCTTGATCAGTTAAGTGCAAATGACAAACTCCGCAGGAACTTAATTTCACACTTCACCACACCTTACTCACAGGATGAACAGCGGGTTGAAGATTTACGTTCCCTCTGTGAATCGGATTTTGAAAAAGAAGTTTACGATATTCTTACAGAAAGAGGCTATCGTGTTATCCCGCAGGTTAAGGTTGGGGAATATCGCATTGATATGGTGGTTGAAGGTCATAACGATACACGTATTGCAATAGAGTGTGATGGTGACCGTTATCACGGCGCTGATCGCTGGGAAGATGATATGAACCGCCAGCGCATTTTAGAGCGTGTTGGTTGGCAATTCTGGCGTTGTTTTGCGTCAGTTTTTGTGAGAAATCGTCGAGAGGTTACTGATGATTTGATAGCAACTCTTTCTAAGCATGGCATTGATCCTATTGGCAATGATGCCGCACCTCGCAGCATACACACCGAGCAGCGACGGGTTTTAGCATTTCCAGAAGAAGAGGTAAATATTGACATTGATCTTCTTTAGCCAAGTACTATA
>CAIMDR010000569.1 GCA_903839795.1 uncultured Methylococcaceae bacterium
GGTGCTAGAGAGTTGGGATTAATCCAATAATATTTTAATCGCTATCGAAATATAGCTGTGTACTACCCCACTTTATAAAGTTTTTAGGAAACCTCATGTCCCACCAATCCGATTTAATCAGTACCGATATTGACGCGTATTTAACGCAACATGAAAACAAAGAATTACTGCGTTTTTTAACCTGCGGCAATGTCGATGACGGCAAAAGCACGTTAATAGGCCGCTTGTTGCACGATTCCAAAATGATCTACGAAGATCAACTGGCGGCGGTGCAGGCGGACAGTGTCAAGTCAGGCACCACCGGGGCAGGCAAGATAGACTTGGCCTTATTGGTTGATGGCTTGCAAGCCGAACGCGAGCAAGGCATTACCATTGATGTGGCGTATCGCTATTTTTCTACATCCACCCGTAAGTTTATTATTGCCGATACACCGGGGCATGAACAATACACCCGCAATATGGCGACCGGTGCATCCACCTGTGATTTGGCCATCATTCTGATTGATGCCCGTTATGGCGTGCAAACCCAGACTAAACGGCACAGTTTTATTGCTTCGTTGTTAGGGATTCAGCATATTATCGTGGCAATCAATAAAATGGATTTGATGGATTACAGTGAAGCAACTTTTAATAAAATAAAACAGGATTACTTAAGCTTTACCGATACACTGGATTTACACGATATTTATTTTATCCCGATGTCGGCGCTGGACGGTGATAATGTCGTTAATCGTAGCGAAAATATGCCTTGGTTTACCGGTGAACCGTTAATGGAAGCACTTAATAGTGTGCAAATCGCCAATGACCACAACTTTGACGATGCCCGTTTTCCTGTTCAATATGTTAATCGTCCCAATCTGGATTTTCGTGGTTTTTGCGGTACCGTAGCGTCCGGTGTTTTTAGAAAAGGCGATCAAATTACCGTCTTACCTTCCGGTAAAAGCAGCAAAATCAAAGCCATTGTGACTTATGACGGTGATCTTGAAGAAGCTTATCCACCGATGGCTGTCACCTTAACACTGGAAACCGAGATTGATATCAGCCGAGGCGATATATTAATTGGCACAGAAAAACAAGCGTCCATCGTCGCTGACAAGTTTAAAGCCACTATCGTCTGGATGACTGAAAAAGCCTTAACGCCGGGTCGTCAATACACCCTTAAGCTGGCAACACGCAGCGTTTCGGGTTCTGTGGCTTTGATCCATCATCGGATTGATGTTAATACCCTGGAACATCATGACGCGGTTGAATTACAGTTAAATGAAATAGGTTCTTGCACGGTAACCGTTAATGCCCCCGTTGTTTTTGATCCTTACAAAACCAACAAAGGCACCGGTGCGTTTATCATTATTGACCGTTTGACTAACGGTACGGTCGGGGCCGGTATGATTACCGGCGCTACGGATGATGAAAACCAGCAGTGTGTTAGCACAGAGGAACGCTCTGCACGCTATAGCCAAAAAGCCACCTCCATCGCTTTAACCGGTTCAGCCAGCAAAGAAGTCGCTTATAAACTGGAAAGAAAACTGTTTGATAATGGCCACGCAACCACGGTTCTGGAAACTCAACATACTGCACTGATAACCGCCATCAAAAATGCCGGATTGATTGGCTTGTGCGTCAATTACTGCGCTGATTTGGCGGACATAAATTTTGATACCGACCAACAGACTATAGATGATATATACAGCGCCTTGAAAGAACAAAAGGTTGTTTATTGATTTAATCCTGAAAACAGCGACTTTTATTAAGGTAAATAACAGGTCCGTAATCATGGCCGGGGATTTATCTTTTAATAATGCGTCGCTTTGGGGTATTAAGTGCTAACGTTATTTGATGAGCTTTTACCCCAATGGTTGGCAGGTCAGCTTGAGCAGTCTTGTTTTTTAAAGCTGATAACCCTGTTTGATAGCGAGGCCATTTATATCGTTGATAAAAATCAAACGATTTTGCATTGGAGTGCCGGCGCTGAAAAATTAACGGGTTTTAATGGTTTGGACATGAAGGGTAAACCGTGTTTGCCCGAATGTGTCATTACCGAGGGTGATGAGTCAGAACCATTGATAACGTTAGCTAAAGCGGACGGTAGTCGTATCCGTTTAAAAAAGCGGGTTCAGGTTTTACAAGATAAAGCCGGTGCTTTTGCAGGTGGCTTGGGGCGGTTGTTACCTGTTTCTGAGTCGTCAGTTATTGAGGTAAACCGAAACACTCAACTTGATTCTGACAGGCAAAGTTTTCAGGGCTTAATTAGTCGCTCACCGGCCATGCAGGCGGTTTTTCAGATTATTGAAAATGCCGCAGAAACCACTGCCACGGTGTTGGTCAGAGGGGAGAGTGGTTCGGGTAAAGAGCTGGTTGCAAAAGCCATTCATGATTTAAGTGGTCGCCGTGCCGCGCCTTTTTTGGCGATAAACTGCGCGGCATTATCCAGCAGTTTATTGGAAAGTGAATTGTTTGGTCATGTACGCGGTGCGTTTACCGGTGCCATCAAGGATCATAACGGCTTGTTTCAGCGGGCACAGGGTGGCACCCTGTTTCTGGATGAGGTGGCTGAACTGCCGCTTGATTTACAGGCCAAACTGCTTCGGGTTATTCAGGAAAGAAACTATATTCCTGTGGGTGGCGATCATTCAATTAACGTGGATGTGCGCATTGTGGCAGCGACACATCGTTCATTACGCGAAGAAGTAAAAAGCGGTCATTTTCGTGAAGATTTAATGTACCGGTTGCGGGTAGTTCCTCTCTTTATCCCACCCTTGCGCGAGCGTCGTGAAGATATCAGTTTATTACTCTGGCATTTTATCCATTTGCATAATGCAGAAAATGTAAGAAAAATAGAAAAAATTGAGCCTCAAGCGATGCGTACATTACTCGATTATGGGTGGCCGGGAAATATCAGAGAACTGCATAATGTGATTGAATATGCCTTTGCTGTAGGACGTGGCGTAACTTTGCGGTGCTCTGAATTACCGCCGGAATTTAGAGAGACACGCTTTACCGCACAGCCATTAAGCACGCAACTACAGACACAAACACCCGAGCAAGAAGCCGCCGCAATCCGTCAAGTATTGGAGGTCAGCAATGGCAAGATTACTCAGGCAGCCCGGTTACTAGGCATGAGTCGCGCTACATTCTGGCGTAAACGCAAGTCTTATGGCGTGTGAGAGTTAATACTTGGTCCACGAAAAAAAACACGAAAAGAAAAAATGGGGAGTCGGACATTTAAAGACTCTATTTTGGCATCCTTCATTCCTCGGTTTACACTTTTTGCAACACCCCTCGCGTCGGGTTAGCGACAGCGTAACCCGACAAATCGACGTATCTGTGTCGGATTACGGCTAGCGCCTAACCTGACCTACAGAGATTATTAGCATTTTTTGTGATAAAAAAGTGTCAACTACTTTTAGGTTTCTATGAAGGATGCCCCTATTTTTAATTATTAAAATAAATAAAAGTGGCAAAAATATATTTAATATACATAGAACGAATTGTTGGTAATGTAAGTTATAATCTATAAAATCCTATCAATTTAATAATTTCAAAAAACCCTTTTTTCAGTTTCCGATCAAATTATTGGTTCAAGTTTTTAGTAAAGTCATTAAAGGGCTTTCATAAGCCGATTTTTTATTCATAGCTTCCAAGCTTCCCTCAATAATACTACGGTAAGGTTCGACTCTTCATTTGTCTACCTCATGTTAAGGTCTACCATGTCCAGCACGCAACGCATTGAACTTAGCAAAATCCAGACGGGTCTTCGCGGATTGGATGATATCACCAACGGTGGCTTGCCCAGAGGTCGCGCTACTTTAATCACTGGCGGCGCAGGTTGCGGTAAGACGGTAATCGCCTTACAAATCCTGGTTAATGGAGCGAAGAATGGTGAGCCGGGCATTTTTGTCACTTTTGAAGAAGATTCCGCGCGTATCATTGCCAATGCTGCCAGCTTCGGCTGGAATTTACCTGAACTGGAAGATCATAAGCTCTTCTTCCTTGATGCTAAGCTGAGCCCCGACATTGTTTGTGCCGGTCAGTTCGATATCTCCGGCCTGCTTGCTTCGCTCAAGGTCAAGGCCGATCAGATGATGGCCAAATGTATCGTTTTTGATTCCATTGACGTGCTATTGTCGCTGCTCGGTGATCCATTTGCCGAACGTCGCGAGCTATTCCGCTTGAATGATTGGCTGATATCAAGTGGGCTAACGGGCATTATTACCTGTAAGAATAGCGACTCTGGTCAGTCAAGACTCAACTATCAGAATTTTATGCAGTACATGGTTGATTGCTTGATTTTCCTGCGCCATGATGTGGATAGCCGACTTGCCCACCGCACCGTACGCATCATTAAATATCGCGGTTCCAGTTTTAATTCCAGGGAAGCGGCTTTGTTGTTAGATGATAACGGTGCCGAGATCATCGCTTTCACACTATCATCTCCCCAACTAAGCGCCAGTACCGAGCGTATCTCCTCCGGCATAGAGCGACTGGACAGTATGCTGGGAAGTGGTTATTACCGTGGTTCTGCTGTGTTGCTAAGCGGTGCACCTGGTACAGCGAAGACCACTCTTTGTGGTTGTTTTCTACTCGCCGCATGTGAACGCGGGGAACGCTCTCTTTTTATAGGATTTGACGAGCCGGCCCAAGAAATTGTTCGTAACCTACGTTCGGTAGGCATTGATCTTGGGCCGCATGTCGATAGCGGTTTGCTGCATATTGAATCACTCCGCAGCAGCGTGACCGGAACAGAAGAACATATGGGGACCGTGCGCAAATTTATCGAAAGCAACCAACCACGTTGCCTTGTGATTGATCCACTGTCCGCCATCATCAATACTAATAGAGATGGCGAGGCCCATCGGCGCATGCCTGAGCAACTGCTGGCGTTGACCAAGTCAGCTGGCATTACGATAATATGTACCAGCTTGCTGGTTAATAATGAGGCGCTGAATGAAGGTACCAACATTCAGATATCTACGGTGGCGGATACTTGGATACATATTAGTTACGCCATGCTGGCCGGCGAACGAAACAGAGCTCTCACCATTATTAAATCACGCGGTACAGAGCATTCCAATCAGGTGCGAGAGTTGATTCTAAATTCGAGTGGTGTATCCTTGGCCGATGTCTATCAGGCAGGTGGTGAGGTATTAATGGGGACAGCTCGCTGGCAAAAAGAAACAGCCGAAAAAGCTACTGAGGAACTATTGCTGGCAAGCGTCGCTCACAAAGAGCCATTTGCGCTGTAAAATAACACCTTGATTAATAAGATAATTTATTTTTCACAAATTATTTTATTATTATAACATATTGTAATTATTAGCTTTAATTCTGGGGTGAAAATTTGTAAAAAACGAATTTCATAAAAATCTACCCCCCTCAAACCCTGATTCTACCGTTGAAAATTGGGGTAAACGAATTTTAAGGGGCGCTACAGACTAGAAATATCAAGGCTTACAGAGCAGCGCAAATGGCTCTATACAAAGCAGATTAAGGAACTCTTTAAAAAGGAGCTTCCCCATACGGTCAACCAAGCTATAGAGATGATCGATAAAGAGACAGGTATCCGATTGAAGCCTTCTGCCTGTCGGGCATTTCTGAAAAAAATCGGTATGAAATGCAGACGTTGTGGCCTGGTTCCCGGTAAAGTAATGGATGATGACAAGCAGCGTCAAGCCCAACAGGAATTTCACGACAACCAGTTACAGCCGATTCTGGATGAAGCCAAACAAGGCAAACGTACCGTTCTGTTCGTCGATGCGGCGCACTTCGTGATGGGGGCATTTTTAGGGATGATCTGGTGTTTCGAGCGGCTATTACTGCCGTCTGCCAGCGGGCGCAAACGCCACAACGTCTTGGGTGCGTATGACCCGATCAAGCATGAGGCTATCACGGTAACCAATGATACCTATATTAACCAGGATGTTTTCTGCGAGTTCCTCGAAAAAATCTACAATGCCTACGCCGATAGTGGGCGACCCATTACTTTGGTATTGGATAACGCCAGATATCAGAAATGCCAGTCCGTTGCCATCAAGGCAAAAGAATTGAATATTGAGTTACTTTATTTGCCACCTTATTCACCCAATCTAAATTTGATCGAACGGTTATGGCGTTTTGTTAAAAAACAGGTTCTGTATAGCAAGCATTACGA
>CAIMDR010000570.1 GCA_903839795.1 uncultured Methylococcaceae bacterium
CTTTACTGACGTTAAAAAGCGGTGTGAACAGTTTCAGTTAACGGTCGTTATGCGAACTACGGGTGCTAAGATGTCTACAGAAACGGATGTTTATCTGGTTGATACGATGGGTGAATTGAAAGTGCTGTATGCCGCTGCAGATGTTGCTTTTGTGGGTGGCAGTATGGTGCCGACCGGCGGACATAATATTCTGGAGGCGGCCGCAGTCGGCGTTCCTGTTATGTTTGGGCCGCACATGGAAAACTTTAAAGAAATAGCTCGCGGCGTGCTAAGTCATGATGCAGGCATTCAATGTCAAAATAAAGACGATCTGGTTAATACCATTTTATTGTTGTATCAACAACCTGACTACAGGCAGTCACTGGCTGAAAAAGGCAAGGCATTTGTTCGTTATAATCAGGGCGCTATTACCCGAATTTGTACAATGCTTGAGCAATCCCTTTGAATTTATACTAATATTGCTCTGATATTAGCCTGATTTGTTATAACCAAAAAACATAATGCCCGCATTATTGCAACGCCAAACTTAAAGAAAATAAGAGTATTCCAATTGTAATAAGACGGTGCTAGAATCCCAACTCATTCGACAATATCACGTTACATATTTGCCTTATCTTGATCATTATTAATAACAATAAGGGGATTTTTCAATGCAACAAACACTAAAAACCGTCGTAACCCTTGCAGTCCTGATATTATCAGGCTGCGCTTCGCAACCAACAAGTACTTTTGATGCCTTTCAACCCCAAGACTTGAATGGTTTACTGGCCTCTGGTCAGTATGTACAAAAAGCAGACAACTTCTTTGTTATTAATGATTCCTCATCATCAATGACCGATGACTACCTGGGCGTGGGTTATCCTGCTCAACCGGATCCTACAAAATTCTCGATTGAAAAAGAAATTCTCAACCGAATTAATCATACCATTCCCGACTTAAAATTGACGTCAAGTATCCGTAGTTTTGGCTTTGGCAACTGTTTGTCAGGGGGATTTACCCAGCTAAATCAAGCGCCGACCAGCTACTCAAAATCAACTTTTGGTAGTGGTATTGATGCGCTAACTTGTGCCAGTGGTGGCTCCCCCATCGCCAGCGGGATTGATGGAACCAGCAACGACTTGTCAACAACGTCGGGTAATATTGCTGTTTTAATACTCAGTGATGGCCATCATCTGGACTCGGACGGCGTTAAAGAACTTCAAGCCATGAAACAAAAATATGGCGACAGACTCTGTGTTTATTCTGTTTGGGTGGGCAATGAAGAAGAAACCAACGGCATAACCGTGTTAAATCAACTCGCCAATATTTCTGGTTGTGGATTCGGTACCACGGCTGATAATATTTCCGGCCCGGGGCACATGGCGGATTTCGTAAAAAGCATTTTCTTAAAAGCCGGTAATCCGGTAGCAGATTGCACAACGCTGGATTCAGATTCCGATGGCGTTAACGATTGTATTGATAAATGCCCCAACACGATACCGGGTGCAAAAGTTAGTGTGCTGGGTTGTTGGATTGTGGATATAAAATTTGATAACGATAAAGCCACGATTAAACCAGAATACTTTCAAAATCTTGACAATGTCGCTAACCGCATCAAAGAGTATCCCGATTTGTTAATTGAAGTGCAGGGCCACACCAGTAAAACCGGCTCATTCCAGCACAATATGGACTTATCCGAGCGCCGCGCATTAGCCGTTAAAAACTACCTGATTAATGGCTCACATTCAGCAAATATTACTTCCCGTGGTTATGGCTGGACTCGCCCCATTGATAGCAACGATACAGAAAGCGGACGCGCCAACAACCGCAGCGTACAGTTAGAAGTGAATGGTCAAGCCCAGCAACCTCTAAGTCCGCAATAACGCTTTCAAGCGCTTTTAGCTATAAAAAAAGGGCGGGTTAGTCATAACACGCCCTTTTTTGTGACTACACAGTTGTTAAAAATAAAACACGGATGACATGGATTTAACTGATAGACACGGATAAAGATGTTTTTTTATCATAAAAATAATGCCGATAAAACCTCTGGTATTTTGGGCTAAAAAGAGAAAATCCGTTGAAACCCGTCTAATCAGAGGTATCCGTGTTCTATGATCGAAGCCGGAACAGTCTGAGTAGTTACAATATTTTTACCTTTCCAAGCATAAAAGTAGTTACAAAGACTCGATAATTTCCAAGCCACCCATATAAGGAATTAAGGCATCAGGAATACGAATACGCCCCTCAGCATCTTGATAATTTTCCATCACTGCGATCAGGGTTCTACCCGCAGCCAGACCTGAACCATTTAAAGTATGCACTAATTCAGGCTTTCCGGTTTCAGGGTTACGCCAACGTGCCTGTAAACGCCGTGCCTGAAAATCCTTGAAATTACTGCAAGACGAAATTTCCCGATAAGTTGCTTGCCCCGGCAACCACACTTCAAGGTCGTAGGTTTTTGATGAGGAGAAGCCCGTATCTCCGGCACATAACAACATCTTGCGGTAAGGCAGCTTTAGTTTTTTTAGTATATTTTCGGCATGAGTCGTCAGTTCTTCATGCGCTTTAGCGGAATCTTCCGGCCTTACAATTTGCACCAATTCCACTTTCTCAAATTGATGTTGACGAATCATGCCGCGTACATCACGGCCATAAGCACCCGCCTCACTACGGAAACACGGACTATGACAGACAAATTTTAACGGCAACTCCTTGGCCTCAACAATCACATCCCTAACTCGGTTGGTAACCGGAACTTCCGCTGTCGGAATTAAATACAAAAGAGGATCATCACTGGCTTTAAACAAATCAGCCTCAAATTTTGGCAATTGCCCGGTGCCGCGCAAACTCTCGGCATTGGCCAAAAAAGGCACATAAGTTTCAGTATAACCATGTTCGTCGGTATGCATATCCAGCATTAACTGAATAATGGCGCGTTGTAACCGTGCCAACGGGCCTGTTAACACGACAAACCGGCTACTTGCAATTTTTACACCTAACTCAAAATCAATGCCTTTCAGTTTTGTGCCTAAATCAACGTGATCTTTAGGCTCAAAATCAAATTTTGGCACATCGCCCCAACGGCAAAGTTCCAGGTTAAACTCTTCAGATTTACCCTCAGGTACCGCCTCGTCAAGAATGTTGGGAATGCCCTCCATCAGCGTTTCCATTTCAAGCTGAATGTCAGCCAATACCGTTTCCGCAGCTTTAAGCTCGTCGCCCAAATGCTGAACCTGATTCAATAACGGTTGTACATCTTCGCCTTTGGCTTTTGCGTTGCCTATCGCTTTTGAACGGCTATTACGCTCATTTTGTAATTCCTGGGTTTTAATCTGCACGTCTTTGCGTCTTGCTTCCAGCTCAACATAAGACTCGGGATTAAAAATAAATGAACGTCTGTTTAATTGTTGCTTAACAAAATCAAGGTCAGTTCTAAATAAACGGGGGTCTAGCATGACGGCATTTTACCTTTATAAATAATACATCCCAAACGGGAACATTGAATGATCGCCCAAGCGATTGTTTTTATATACTCAGCAAGGCATCACCCATTAGTAAACGTCTTGGCTGAACATTTATTGTGTGCATACATGATACACGATGGGCTTGCTTGAGAAAACAGCGCAGACAAAAAGCAGTAGGGGTTGCGGTGCGTTAAACACTTAATATTCGACCTGTACTATAAGTCTTGGCAGTCTTTGTCGGCTGTATAAAAAGTATCATAAGTTTTTCGACTCATTACAGTGTAGTATTTTTAACGTAAAAATTATCACGATGAACATGAAAAAATAAAGCCGTGTGTCCTTGCGTTTTTATTGTGAAAAAGTAGCTGGTTTCGCTGATCTGCGCGAAAAAATAGCGATAATCCTCCCAAGAAAAGTCTTTTGGAATAAGCTCTCGCATCAATCTAAATGCTCCGTAAATATTTTTCATTACATCTATTTGCTGCAAAATACAATGTGATAAGATATAATGGCATTATAAACAATAAGTTCCCCGCGCTTTACAAGCGTATTCCAAATACTCAAAACAGGTAAATCCATGTCCAATGATGTTTCAACATTACCCACTTTCCGTGATTTAGCACTGATTGAACCTTTGCTAAAAGCACTGGACGATGTCGGTTATGAAACACCTTCGCCCATTCAGGCACAAGTTATCCCTCACATGCTGCAAGGCAAAGATGTTCTGGGACAAGCACAAACAGGCACTGGTAAAACAGCTGCGTTTGCTCTGCCCATATTGTCGCGAATTGATCTTCGTCAAAAAGACCCGCAAGTTCTGGTGTTGGCACCAACCCGTGAACTTGCGATACAAGTAGCCGAAGCGTTTCAACGTTATGCCGCTCATCTAAAAGGTTTTCATGTTCTGCCTATCTACGGTGGGCAAGACTATAGCACGCAATTACGCCAGTTAAAGCGTGGCGCCCATGTGGTTGTCGGTACACCAGGCCGGGTCATGGATCACATGCGCAAAGGCACACTTAATCTTGACACACTTAAGGTTCTTGTTCTTGATGAAGCCGATGAAATGCTGCGCATGGGTTTTATTGATGATGTGGAATGGGTGCTTGAAAAAACGCCTGACGACATACAAATTGCCCTGTTTTCTGCAACCATGCCTGCGGTTATCCGCAAAATTGCCCAAGAATACTTGCATGAGCCCGAACAAGTCACTATAAAAGTAACTACGGCGTCAGCTGAAAATATCCGCCAACGTTTTTGGATGGTCAGCGGTGTACACAAGCTGGATGCGCTTACCCGTATTCTTGAAGCTGAAACGTTTGACGGTATGATTATTTTTGTCAGAACCAAAACGGCAACCATTGAACTGGCAGAAAAACTAGAGGCGCGAGGCTACTCAGCCGCAGCCATTAACGGTGATATGTCTCAAGCACTTAGGGAGCGGACTATTGCTCATCTGAAAAATGGCAAGTTGGATATTTTAATTGCCACTGATGTCGCTGCGCGTGGTTTGGATGTCGATCGTATTACGCATGTCGTCAACTACGATATTCCTTATGATACCGAGTCTTATGTTCACCGTATTGGTAGAACCGGACGTGCCGGACGTACTGGTGACGCGATTTTGTTTATTGCACCCCGAGAAAGAAAATTGTTGGGTAATATTGAAAAAGCAACCAAACAAAAAATTGAAGAAATGGGCTTGCCTTCAACTGAGGTTATTAATAATAAGCGTATTTCTCGCTTCAAACAGAATATTACCGACACCTTGGCTTCAGAAGAGTTGAGCTTTTTCAGTCAACTGATCGAACAATTCCAGCAGGAACACAATGTAACTGCCTTGGAAATAGCGTCGGCGCTGGCAAAGTTGGTGCAAGGTGATACACCGCTGTTAATGCAAAACTTACCTAAAAAGACTTACGACAATAGAGAAGACAGACCACAAAGAGACAGAGATGATCGTTCGCACAGAGAAGATCGTCCACGCAGAGAAGATCGTCCTGAAAGGGATCGCAAACCAAAGCGTGCGTTTGGTAGTGGTGCCAATATAGAAATGGAAACATTCCGTATTGAAGTCGGTCACAATCATGGTGTAAAACCAGGTAATATCGTGGGTGCCATTGCCAACGAAACCGGCATTGATGGCGATCATATTGCCCGTATTAGAATTGAAGATGATTACAGTACGGTTGAGTTACCCGCAGGCATGCCTAAAGAGTTGCTTGAAGAGCTGAAAAGAATCAGGGTAGCAGGTCAATTGTTGAGCATTACAAAAATGGATGATAATGCGAAAAGAGCGCTACCTGATGATTCAGCTAAAAAAGCCGACAAGAGCAAAAAAAGAATGGGTTCTACCTCAAGACGTGCAAAACCAAAAGCTGAGTAATTTATATGCGTGGGTTACGCTACGTTAACTCACACAGGTATGAAGTAAAAATATAAAACCAAAAAGACACGAAGAAAATCAAAGTAAAAACTTTGTGTTCTTCGTGTCTTCGTGGTGAATAAAAATGCGTATCCCGTTACTGATTCCAGATACAAGCACCACTGGCTTTTTCTATGGCATCTAAACGCAATTGATGAGCGGTTAATTCCTCTTCATTGCAGGAAATAATTTTTAAAGCAGAGCGATCTGTAGACACACGCTTTACGTCAGTATTAACACTGACTGCCTCGATTACCGATTGTCCTTCATCCAGCAACGAAGACTGTCCGCCAGTCATTAACAGAAATACATCAGCGAGAATTTCTGCATCCAGTAAAGCCCCATGCAAATCACGGTGGCTATTATCTATACCATAGCGTTTACAAAGTGCATCAAGACTGTTTCTTTGTCCCGGATGTTTTTTTCTGGCGTAGGTTAGCGTATCAAATACTTCGCTATAATCTGTAATGGTTCCCGATTTATTATTCAGTCGTGACAATTCATTATTGATAAAACCGACATCAAAGGGCGCATTGTGTATAACTAATTCGGCATCCTTTATAAACGCTATAAAATCATCAACAATTTGCTCAAAATGCGGCTTGTCATCTAAAAATTGATTAGTGATGCCATGAACTGCAATCGCACCTTCATCAATGATTCGATCTGGATTGATATAAACATGAAAGCGTTTGCCGGTTAAGCGACGCTTAACCATTTCCACGCAACCAATTTCAATGATTCTATGGCCTTCCTGAGGATTTAACCCAGTGGTTTCTGTGTCAAGAACCACTATGCGGTTGGTATAGGTGCGTTTATCCATAGGGTATCTTTATGATTGAATGATAATTCGGGTTGATTTAAGTGAGTTTGACGATGGCAATGACTGCAGAAACTGTTAGGCCTAGCGACCAGAACATGAATCTGTCCATACGATTGGTGATAGTGGTCAAATGTTTATCGACTTGCTCAAAGTGCTTTTCAACTTGCTCAAAACGCTTGTCGACTTGCTCAAAGTGCTTTTCAACTTGTTCAAAACGTTTGTCGATTTGCTCAAAACGCTTGTCGAATTGCTCAAAGTGCTTTTCAACTTGTTCAAAACGCTTGTCGACTTGTTCAAAGCGTTTGTTCATATCAATACGCATTTCTTCAAAGCGTTTGTTCATATCGATGCGCATTTCTTCAAAACGCTTGTTGCTAATCTCAAAGCTTTGTAGCATTAACTCGCGCTGGTGCTTGAGTTCTTCTTCGACACGGACAATACGTTCACGGATATCCAACTCATAACGCACATTGGCAAAAGCAGCTTCCGGGCGCGTTGACATGCTTTGTTCTATAAGTTGCTGGATTTGTAGTAGATCTTCTTGAGCAAGTGCCATAACGATGGTTCCAATGAATAAGCAATATCAATTATAGGTTAGCTAGAATGCGGATGCAAAGCAACACGGGGTTATAAACGCTAATAGCGCATTAAAAATAACCGGACTGTCATTTTGTTGCCCTATAGATTTTCAGATAAATAATTTCGATTTTAACGGATACCATCCCTTTAAGGATGTTACCCGTATGGACTCCAAACTTCATGTAATGGCAATTTAATTTCTGAAAGACTATACCTAAACCCTAAATATAGCCCTGAGGGTTTTTAGTTTGCCAGTTCCAAGTATCGGCTACCATGTCATCCAGGGTTTTTTCCACTTTCCAGTTAAGTTCTTTTAGCGCCAGATTAGGGTTGGCAAAACATTCTGCAATATCGCCTGCCCGACGTGGAGAAATTTTATAATTAATGATTTTCCCGGTTACTTTTTCGAAAGTATTGATTATTTCAAGGACACTATAGCCTCTGCCTGCGCCCAGATTATAAGCCTTACAAGCACCCGTTTCGAATTTTTCGCTGTTCAATGCCGCTATTGCATTAATATGGCCTTTAACCAAATCAACCACATGAATATAATCTCTGATACCGGTTCCATCCCGGGTTGGATAATCATCGCCAAATACCGATAATTGCGTTAATTTGCCAATGGCAACCTGAGCAACATAAGGCATCAGGTTATTGGGGATTCCATTCGGATCTTCGCCAATCAGTCCGCTTTCATGTGCACCTATCGGATTAAAATACCGTAGCAAGGCTATTTTCCAGGGAGATTCTGTTGGGATGATTTTATCTGCCGCCGACAAATCCCGTAAAATATCCTCAATCATGGCTTTTGATCGGCCATAAGGATTGATGGCTCCCAGTGCAAAATCTTCAGTATACTGTGGACAGGAAGATTCACCATAAACAGTGGCGGACGAACTAAAGACCAATTGCTTAACGTTTGCTTGGTTCATGACTTCGGTAAGCACCAGCGTTCCGTAGACGTTATTATGATAATACAAATGCGGTTGCTCACACGATTCGCCAACCGCCTTTAAACCCGCAAAATGAATTACGGTATCGGGTGATTCTTTGGCAAAAATTTCAGTCAACGCTTGTTTGTCACGAATATCAGCTTGATAAAAAGACAGTGATTTTCCAGTGATTTGTTGCACTCGAGTCAACGATTCGGGTTTGCTGTTTGATAGATTATCAACCACAACCACCTTGAAACCTGCTTGTAGTAATTCAATGCAAGCATGGCTACCGATATAACCGGCTCCGCCTGTTACTAAAACTGTCTTATTAGTCATAAATGATTTTACCTGGTTATTTTGAGTTTTATCAGATGCACACGTCGGTTATCCGCTCTAATTATTTCAAAGCGCATATTATCGACAATGAGATTTTCGCCTTTTTTAGGCATGTGTTCAAGGTGACTGACTATAAAGCCGCCGATGGTATCGTATTCATCAGTCGCTAAATGCGTGGAAAAATAGTCATCAAATTCTTCAATAGGAATAAGCGCTTTTATCATGAACTCATTAGCACTGCGCTGAAAGATATAGCCTTCATCTTCATGATCATCGTGCTCGTCTTCAATTTCACCGACGATTTCTTCCAAGACATCCTCAATGGTGACGAGACCCGCAGCTTGTCCGTATTCATCGACCACAATGGCCATGTGGTTACCATTGGTTCGCAATTCCTTAAGCAATACATTTAAACGCTTACTTTCAGGAACGACGCAGGCCGGGCGCATGATGTCCTGAACCGTCATGGTCTTGTTTTGTAAAACCCGCGCCAGTAAATCTTTGGCCAACAAAACGCCAACCACTTTACTGCGATCCCCATCAATGACAGGATAACGGGAATGACAAAACTCAATGACCAATGGATAAATGGTTTCCAGTTCGGCCTCTTTAGGAACCACGACCATTTGAATGCGCGGAATCATAATATCCCTGACCCGCATTTGCGACACTTGTAACACACCTTCAATCATGGATAAGGCATCGGTATCCAATAACCGGTTTTCCCTCGCTTCTCGTAGTATTTCAAGAAGATCATCCAAATCTTGTGGCTCCCCGGAAAATAATTGAGTGATTCTTTCCACCCAACGCTTTCTGGGGAGGTTGCTACTGGGAGGTTGGTCGTCGCTCATTCTTGATTGTCCTGTAGATAGGGATTTTTTATGGTTAACTGCTTTAAAATGGCTATTTCTTTATTTTCCATCAGTTCGGCTTCCTCATCGTCGAGATGATCGTAGCCCAATAAATGTAAGACGCCATGCACAATAATATGCGCCCAATGGTCGCTTAACGTTTTATGTTGTTCCAGCGCCTCTTTTTCCAGAACCGGGGCACAGATGACCAAATCGCCGAGTAAGTTCAGCTCAATGCCTTCAGGTACTTCAACGGGAAAACTCAAGATATTAGTAGGGCCTGATTTATGGCGGTACTGTTCATTGAGTTCTGCACTTTCCCGTTCATCGACAATGCGTACAACGATTTCGGTGTCTTGATTGAAACCTTCCAGTGCCGCATCAACCCATTGTTGAATGTGTTCCTGGTCAGGTTGCCCTTTTGAGTTAAAAATAGTTTGGATTTCGATTAGATTCATGGGTTGGTTTTATTTTTTTGCTCATACGCTTCATAAGCGGAAACAATGCGTTGCACCAAAGGATGTCTGACGACATCGCGCACGCCAAAAAAAGTAAAGCTGATGCCTTCAACATCCTTAAGCACTTCAAGTACATGCCGCAAGCCGGACATTTTTTCCGAGGGCAGATCGGTTTGCGTAACATCCCCTGTCACAACCGCAGTCGACCCAAACCCCACCCGAGTCAGAAACATTTTAATCTGTTCGGTCGTGGTGTTTTGCGCTTCATCCAGGATAATAAAGGCGTCATTCAAGGTGCGTCCACGCATAAAAGCCAGCGGTGCCACTTCAATAATGCCCTTATCAATCATTTTTTCAACCCGGTCAAAGCCCAGCATTTCATATAAAGCATCATACAAAGGTCGTAAATACGGGTCGACTTTTTGCGCCATGTCGCCGGGTAAAAACCCCAGTTTTTCACCGGCTTCTACCGCAGGCCGTACCAGTATTATTTTTCTGACTTGTTCATTTTGTAGTGCTTCAATGGCACAGGCAACCGCCAGATAAGTTTTTCCGGTTCCGGCCGGCCCTACACCAAAATTAATATCATGAGAGACAATCTTTCTTAAGTAGGCTTGTTGATTAGCGCCCCGGCCTTTAATCAGGCCAATTTTTGTTTTGATAGCGACTTCTGGTTCAGTTACCTCGCCCGAAGTTTCTAAAATGCCATCAATAGAGGCATCCTGCATGGCCAAGTGAATCAGTTCGGCAGTTAATTGCTCTTTTTCGGTGCTGGCAAATAATTTTTGCATCACTGCACAAGCGGCCTTGACTGAATCATCCAAGCCGGTCACTTTAAACTGGTTACCGCGATTGGCTATTTCAACCTGAAGCCGTTTTTCTATCTGCCTTAAATGCGTGTCTAACTGACCACAAAAGTTGGATAACCTGCCATTATCGGCAGGGAGTAAAGAAATTTCCTGAGAAGTCATGATGATAAATCAGAGTGGGTTGATGATTTTATCCAGAGAAGCCTCAACAAGTCGGCCCCGTAAAGAATTAGGTAAAGCTTCGGCAATCAGCACATCGACAAACTGTCCGGCTAATCTGGGATGGCCAATAAAATTGACTACCCGGTTATTTTCGGTTCTGCCCTGCATTTGTAGCGGATTCTTCTTGGATTGGCCTTCGACTAAAACCGTTTGCACGCTACCAATCATGCTGTTGGAAATAGCGATAGCCATTTCATTAATCCGGTTTTGAAAACGCTCCAGACGTTGTTTTTTTACTTCTGCCGGCACATCATCAGGCAAGTCAGCTGCGGGTGTTCCAGGGCGCTGACTATAAACAAAGCTAAAGGACAAATCGAAACCAATGTCTTCAATGAACGCTAAAGTCTCTTCAAATTCGGCATCGGTTTCACCCGGAAAGCCAATAATAAAATCCGAAGACAAGCTGATATTAGGACGGACTAAACGCAATTTGCGGATAGTTTCCTTGTAATCAGCACTGGTATGGCCGCGCTTCATCATTTTTAAGATATTATCGCTGCCACTTTGTACCGGTAAATGCAGGTGATCCACCAATTGTGGCAGTTCAGCAAAAGCTTCAATTAAACTATCAGTAAATTCAAGTGGATGTGACGTGGTAAAGCGCAGACGATCAATTCCGTCTATGGCGGCTACATAATGCAGTAACAGTGAAAAATCGGCACTATCGCCATCCTCCATTTCGCCGCGATAGGCGTTGACATTCTGCCCCAATAGATTGATTTCCCGTACACCTTGTTTGGCCAACGTGGTAATTTCGGCAATAACATCTTTTAACGGACGACTGATTTCTTCGCCACGGGTATACGGTACTACGCAAAAAGAACAATATTTACTACAGCCTTCCATCACCGAAACAAAGGCTTTTGGACCTTCTGCCCTTGGTTCGGGCATGGCATCAAATTTTTCTATTTCAGGAAAAGAAATATCGATAACGGGTTTATGTTTGCTGAGAACTTGATCCAGTAGTTGCGGCAGACGATGCAGGGTTTGCGGCCCAAAAACCATGTCCACAAAGGGGGCTCGTTTTTGAATGGCAGAACCCTCTTGGCTGGCTACGCAACCACCGACACCGATGATGACGTCGGGGCGCTTGTCTTTAATCTTGCGCCATTTACCCAAGGCTGAAAAAACCTTTTCCTGTGCTTTTTCGCGTATTGAACAGGTATTAAGCAGTAAAACATCGGCCAGTTTTGGATCGTCAATCAATTCAAATCCATGTGACGCTTGCAGTACATCCCGCATTTTATCGGAATCATACTCGTTCATTTGGCAACCGTTGGTTTGAATATAAAGTTTTTTTGTCATATTTTATCTGGGCAACTCTTATGGAAATCAGTGAGGTTTTTGGGTTTTATCGAAAGGCAATAGAGCAGTAAACACCGCTGAATGACTCGTAAAAAGCGAAGGGGTATCCCCCCGCTTATTTGTTTCAGTTATTATAACCTGAAGACAGATTAAACGAGTAACATGACTGCTTTTAGATGACTGAATTTTGTTTTTTATCAGCTTTGTACTGTTGACTGATTATTCGCAAGGTTGTAGTGAAGTATTTTATGAGCGGTTTATTCCCGTAACAAGGCTAGTATTTTCTCTTCCAGGTCAGGATGCGTGCAAAATCCACAGTCTCTTAATATGCCTTTTTTATCCACCAAAATATACGAGGGCGTACCTTGTAAATCAAAAAGCTCAAACGTTTCCGCATGATAGGTTAATGACTGAAAGTAATGTTCCACTTGCTGCCAAACATTCTGTTGCCAGGCTTTTGTGTGTTGCTCAAAATCAGGCACACGCGCGTTTATAAAAAGGGCTATTTTATCTGGAGTTATGTCAGCTTGACGTTTTTTCAAGCGATCCATCGCTACAGGAAACGGGATGC